>JANOSN010000807.1:0-1420 GCA_031415895.1 Polaromonas sp.
GCGCATACACGTTGCCCGGTTGCATAGTGGCTGCGTTTTCACGAATCACCGTTTTAATGCTCTCGCCCATGCTGCCCAAGTGCACAGGCATGTGCGGTGCATTGGCAATCAAGTTGCCCTGCGTGTCAAAAAGCGCGCAGCTAAAGTCCAGGCGCTCTTTGATGTTGACCGAGTACGCCGTATTTTGCAGTTGCAAGCCCATCTGCTCGGCAATGTTCATAAACAGGTTGTTAAACACCTCTAGCAACACAGGGTCGGCAGTGGTGCCTACGGCGTAGGTGACAGCGCGTTGGGTTTTGCGTTCTAGTACCAAATGGTCTAGTGCGGTCAGGTTAGCCTCCCAGCCGGGCTCCACTACGGTGGTGGCGTTTTTTTCGGCAATGATGGCAGGGCCTGGCACCACGTCGCCTGCGCGCATGTCCTCACGTACCACCAACTGCGTGTCATGCCACTGCCCCCCTGAATACATGCGCACGGTCTCGCGCGCGGGTACGGCGCGCGGTGCATGCATGGCGTGGCGTGGCTCGGTGGGCGCATCGCCGCTGATCACGGCCTCTACAGACACGGCCTCCACCACTTTGGCTTTGCCTTGCATTAAAAAGGCAAAGCGCTGCTGGTAGGCGCGTTCAAACGCGGCTTCAACGGCACTGATGTCACCTAGCGGCACAATCAATGCAGTGTTAGTGCCTTCGTATTTGACATGCACGCGCTGGTGCACTGTCACCGCGCCTTGGCCTACTTGCTGACGCTCCAGCTCAGCGCGGGCTGCGTTAGCCAAAGCAGTTAGCTTGCTGCACACATCTACCAGCGAGCTTTCAGTCAACCGCGCCTCCACGGCCTGTTCGCGTATGACGTTTTGGTCTGCCAGACCCATGCCATACGCGCTCAACACGCCTGCCAGCGGGTGCACCAACACGCGCGTCATGCCTAACGCATCTGCCACTAGGCAGGCGTGCTGCCCACCTGCGCCGCCAAAGCACTGCAAGGTATAGCGCGTCACGTCGTAACCGCGTGCCACCGATATCTTTTTAATCGCATTGGCCATCTGCTGCACGGCAATGTTGATAAAGCCCTCGGCCACCACTTCGGTTTTGACGTCTTTGCCCTGGCTGCGGCCTACCTTGGTAGCCATGGCGCTAAATTTTTCTAGCGTGGCCTCGTAGCTCAGTGCTTCATCTGCGTTAGGCCCAAACACTTTAGGAAAGTAGCGTGGCTGCACTTTGCCCAGCATCACGTTGGCATCAGTCACGGCCAGCTTGCCGCCGCGCCGGTAGCAGGCCGGGCCAGGGTTGGCGCCCGCGCTTTGCGGGCCTACGCGAAAGCGCGCGCCATCAAACTCTAGCAGCGACCCGCCGCCCGCTGCCACGGTGTGAATGCTCATCATCGGCGCGCGCATGCGCACACCGGCCACCTGGGTTTC
>JANOSN010000808.1:0-8948 GCA_031415895.1 Polaromonas sp.
CCTTGGCTGCTGGGCGCTATGATTTTGGGGGCATTGGCAGCCCGTCAAAACAGCGATATTGCTGGCGCAGTCATTACTGGCAGCCAAGCGGCCAGCGCACAATCGCAGCTGAATTTTTCACGTGATATGGAACGCGAAGCCGACCGCATTGGCTACCAAATCATGCAAGATGCGCAGTTCAATACGCAAGGTTTTGTGGGCATGTTTGACAAACTGGCACAGGCCAACCGCATCAACGACAACGGCAGCTTTCCCTACCTGCGCAGCCACCCGCTGACCAGCGAACGCGTGGGCGACATGCAGTCACGCCTGCAACTGAACGCGCCAGCGCCTGCCGCAGCCGCCAACCTGGACACGGCGTTAGAGCACGCCATGGTGGTACGCCGCGCACGCATACTGGCCAACCCGTCGGTTGATGCCCTGCGCAGCGAGGTAGCACAAACCGAGAACGATATTCGCAAAGCCAGCGCAAGTAATGCGGGCAACGCTGGCGCTGCACAAACCATGCTGCCCGCCAGTTTGTATGCTGGAGCGCTGGCGGCATTTAAACAGCGCGATGTAGCCTTAGCCCAGCGCTGGAGCGACCGCGCACGCGAGCTGATGGCCAGCATGCCGCTATCCCAGTCCTTGCCTGCAGCGGCATCCATCGGTAGCACATTGGGTCGCACTGCAGGGCCGACTATCGCAAGCGCTAGTTCCGCGACCACTTATGCACTACAAACCTTGGCTTTATTGCAAACTGAGTTAGCTATGGCACAAAACGCACCAACCCGTGCGTTGGATTTGCTGCGCCCGTGGCTAGGCGGTGCAGTGCCTGAACGTGCCGTGCTGCTGCAATGGGCGCGCAGTGCCAGCCACCCCAGCGCTGCTAAAACAGACCAGCAAATGGCTATTGAGGCGCTGCAGCTGTGGCTTACGGATAAACCCCAAGATGCGGCCGCTTGGGAGGCCATATCTGCGCTGTACAGCGTACAAAAATATACCCTGCGTGCTATCCGCGCACAAGCAGAATCACGTGTCGCGGTGCTGGACTACACCGCGGCGCTAGACCGGTTTAAAGCCGCACAAGACGCTGCCCGCAGCGGTGCCAACACGGACCACATTGAGCTGTCTATCATCGATTCGCGCGCGCGCGCTGTGCAGGCGTTGCAAAGGGATTTTGCCAACGACAAAACGCCTAACTGACATCTGCAAAGCAGGTTAAGACTTTTTAAACAGGCGCTCTAAGGCGGCCTCAATCAGCATACCGGCCACTGAGTAGAGCAGCGAGCCCACTAAAGCCGCGGTGAAGTTACGCACCTGAAAGCCCTCCAGCAAACTGGAAGCCGCCCAAAACATCAAGGCGTTGATGACGAACAAAAACAAACCCAAACTAACGATGGTGACGGGCAAGGTCAACAGCACCAAAACAGGCCGCACAATTGTGTTGAGCAAACCAATCACAAAGGCAGCGATCAAAGCGGCTGTGAAGCTTTGAACCTGAACGCCAGGGTAGAAATGCGCCACAGCCAATAAAGCCATGGCACTGAGTAGCCATTTAATAAGTAATTTCATAGGCTGAGCATAGCATTGCCGCGCTGCTAGCGCGAGCGCCAAGCTTAGCCTGTGGCTTGCGTTATTTGCCAGACAGCCGCGTTGTGCGGTGGATTGTCTTGCGTCGCAGTTACTTCTTGTTCAAATTTCGGTTTGCGGGCATCTATCACGCTGGCTGCGCCAAATCTAGATCGTATCTGCTGGGTCAGCTCGGGCAATGGCCCATCCGCCACCACATATTCCATGATGAGCGGCTCATTAGTGCTGAGTGCTTCAAATACGGGAGTAATTTGCGTAAATAATTTGTTACACCATTTGGCGCGCCAATTTTCGCGCGAGCTGTGGCTTAGCCATTTGCCTATGCGGCGGCTCATGCGTGGTGCGCAAGCTACCAGCACCCAGCGCCTGGGCGAATCAATGCTAAGCAATGGGGCCAAGATTAGCTGTGCATAGCCGGGGTCATCTAGATAAACAATGAGTGTGTCCAAAGCAATCTCCAAGCGATAAAAATAACAAGGGCTTACGGCGTCACTTGTGGGTTGCGGGGCACTTGGAGTTACTTTAAATTGCCTAAAAACCTGTGCCTTAAGCACTTGCAATAACTAGTCTAGGTTTTGACAATGAACCAAGTAACGCTTCGATCCGACAACCCTCAGGTTTCCCCAAAGGTGCTAATCGAAGGTCTGGCTCAGCATGGTCTGTGCAGAATGTGCCCAACGCGCCGGAAGGTTTTTTGTACTTCGTATTGGCGACGCGCTGATATTTTGTACAACACCACTGCAGTAAAGCAATGGTTTTAAATTGCACAAAAAGGGAGTTACTCCCCTTCGGAACTTTATTAGAAGTTATTTCAACATCACCTAGGCGTTCCGACACCAATAGCCCCGAACATTGTAGGGTTGACACCACTGCAACCTGATTTATCTGGATAATCAAATCACCGAAAGGGGAGTAGCGCGCTTCAAGTTCAAGCCACCACGACTATTTGAAGTGCCCGTGTTTCGTCAGTCCGTCGCTATCTTTACTGATAGCTTCCGGAGCACGGGAAGCAAACCAAAGACCAGTCTTCATGCATTGGTCAGCCCCCCGCAAGACCTTTCGGAGTTCTTTAACTCCGTGTTTAATTGAAGGTCCGTTTATGGAAACTAGTGCTCCCGTGTGGCTTTGGGCTACGTTTGTTGCTGTGGTAATTGCAGCGCTATTTATAGATTTTGTGGTGCTTAAAAAACAAGGTGCCCATGAAGTCACTGTCAAAGAGGCGGTTCAATGGTCCATAGTTTGGGTATTGGCCAGCTTGGCATTCAACGCATTATTTTGGTGGGCCATTAAAGACTCTACTGGCAGCGGCGACATTGCCAACACCAAAGCGCTTGAATTTTTAACTGGTTATTTGATCGAAAAATCGCTGGCTGTAGATAATATTTTTGTTTTCCTGATGATTTTTACGTACTTTGCCGTACCTGCGGCGTACCAAAAGCGCGTGCTGATGATTGGTATTGTGGGAGCCATCGTGCTGCGCACCATTATGATTTTAGTGGGCGGGTGGTTACTGCAGCAGTTCCATTGGATTTTGTATGTTTTCGGGGCGTTTTTGATTTTGACAGGTGTCAAAATGTGGTGGGCCGCAGGCAAAGAGCAATCGCTAGATGACAACCCTGCACTGAAGTTATTGCGCAAAATTTTGCCTGTTAGTAAACACTACGATGGCGAGAAATTTTGGACAAGGGAGAACGGCAAGCGTATTGCGACCCCGCTGTTCATGGTTATTTGTTTGGTGGGTTTGACCGATGTCATTTTTGCGGTTGACTCTATCCCCGCCATCTTTGCCATTACCAACGACCCTTTTATTGTGCTGACCTCTAATGTGTTTGCTATTTTGGGTTTGCGGGCCATGTATTTCTTGCTGGCTGCGGTGGCTAGCAAATTCCATCTGCTGACTTACGGCTTGGCCGTGGTGTTGGTCTTTATCGGCACCAAGATGATGTTGATTGATATTTTCAAAATACCTGTTGCAGCATCATTGGGCGTTGTGGTGGCAGTTTTGGCTATTACTATGGTGTGGAGTGTGAAAAGTTCGCCTAAATTGACTGTCAAGTCCACGCCAGCCAGCAAAGATATAAGCTAAAGCCCAACCTGCAGGCGCGGGGCGCGGTATCATCCGCTCCCCATGCTTGATTCCTCTTCGCCCACACTGCCCAACAAACTGCCAGCAGTTCAGGCTGCAGCCAATGCTCCTGCCGTACGCCCTGCCAGCGTGGGCATTCATATTACCGATATCGAGTCAGCCATTAACTACTGGCGAGCACGCAGCCCATCACCGGACGGAGTCACTTTAGCGCCCGAGCTGCGCGCACTGGCTGAGGTGTATGCCCTGCTGGTGTACTACCAACAAGACCGCGCTGACGAACGCAGCATGCCGCGCAAAGCCTACGCCGCGTGGCTAACTTGGTATGAGACTACGCCTGACACACCATGCATTGCCATTTGCTCTACCAGCCAAGGGGACGACTTTTGCAAAGGCTGTGGTCGCACTTTTGGTGAGGTGCAGCATTGGCCCGAATTGTCACCCGAATCCAAACGATCGGTATGGCGCCGCATCACCACCGAGGGCACTTCGTGGCGGTTTAACCGCTACGCCGAACGCGCGCGCGAGAAAAGTTAATCGCCCACCATTTGTCCATCGATGTATTGCCAGCGTGCAGGCAGACCATCGCTGGCATCTTGCAAAATAAACCGGCTGATTTCGTGCATCTTGTGGGCTTTGCCGCCGTCTTTATAACGGGCAATAAACTCGACCACGCCTGCTTGTGCAGACTGCTCACTGTGCAGGACCTCTAGTCCAACCCACTGGGTAGGTGATAGCTCTAAATCATCAGGCAGCGTACTGATATGCCATGTACCCAACAAGTACTGCAGCATTTGCAGGCCGCGAGAGTTGTCAGGCCTAGCCAGCGCATAGGCACTGTATCGTGAGCGCATTAATTCTTCAGGGCTTGTAGCGTACTGCGCTTTCACCCAACCTGTATGCCAGCGTCCACAACACGCGTCGTAAGGCACAGGCTGCGCTTCTAGAACGCGGCATGGGCAAATACCATGTACTATCAATTTCATAGCTACTTAAGCAATAAATACTTGGACTATAGGGCAAAATGGCTCCTAAAATAGAACTTGTTAATGTCTGTGCATCTTTTTGGAGTTTGGTATGCCTCAACAATTGTATTTTGCACCCGGAGCATGCTCATTTGTGCCGCATGTGTTGCTAGAAGCTAGCGGCACAGAGTTTGAGCCCATCATGGTTAAGCTGCACAAAGGCGAGCAGTATGGCGACGCCTATAAGTCGCTTAATCCCCATAGCCAAGTGCCTGTATTGGTAGACAGCACGGTAAGCGGCACACATACCATCACGCAAATTCTGGCTATTGTGGGTTACCTGCATGACTGCTACCCGCAGATGGAGTATTTACCCGCTAGCCCTGTGGCTAAAGCGGCTGTCATGCAAACCTTGGCTTGGATGAACAACACGGTGCACCCCACTTTTACGCATATCTTTATGCCGCAAAAGTACACCAGCCAACCCGAGCTGCATGCTGCTTTGAAAGAGCACAACACAGCGGTTTTTGCCCAGCATCTAGCCAAGATTGACGCGCTGTGTGCTAGCGCCGCAGCAACAGGCCAAGCGTTCTTAGGGGGTAACCGTCTGGGCCCATTAGATGCTTATGCCATCACGCTCGTTCGATGGGGTGGTATTGCAGGTTTAGACCCACTGCAGTGGTCTGCTGCGTGGCCTCATGTACAAAAAGTAGCTGCAGTGCCTGCTGTAGCGCGCGTGATTGAACGTGAGCGCTTGCAGCTCAATATGTTTAAACCTGCGTAATAAATTAAATCAATAAGCTGCGGCAACAAACTAGGCGGCAGGAGTATCTGCGGCCTTGTCAAAGCGCAGCGTAAACCGCACGCCCGGGGGTTGGCTGCGTGCATTGGTCTCTTCCATGCTCAAGCTGGCTTGGTGTTGCTGTGCAATCTCGGCCACGATGGCTAAGCCTAGACCTGAACCATCGGCCTCTTGGCCCAGCGGGCGGTAAAACGGCTGCAGCACCAGTTCGCGCTCCGTCAGGGCGATGCCTGGGCCGTTGTCTTCTACTTGCAGCATCACCACACTGCCGAATCGATCTGCCAGTACACGGGCAGTAACTACCCCGGGGCGTTGCGGGGAAGACATGGTGTAGTTGATGGCGTTATCAATCAAATTGCGCACCATCTCTTTTAACAAAGTAGGGTTGCCCATAATGAAGGCTGTTGCTTGCACTGGCTTGCCCTCAATGCTGCTGGCAAGTTGGTCTTGCAGGCCTTCGTAACCTAGGTCGATACGCTTTTCCATCGCGCGGGGTAGACAGTCTTGTACCACTTCGACGGTTAAGGCCTCTAAATCACAGCGCTGCATGGGCACAGTTTGGCCACTGGCCTCGGCACGCGCCAATGCTAACAACTGGTTGACTGTGTGCGTGGCCCGTATGCTAGAGCGGCTGACTTGTTTAAGCGACTGCTTAAGGTCAGCCTCTTGCGCGCCCTCGCGCAGGGCCAGTTCTGCCTGCATGCGCAGACCTGCCAGTGGGGTTTTAAGCTGGTGCGCCGCATCGGCTAAAAATCTTTTTTGCGCTGCGCTGGCCAGTTTTTGGCGTGCTAGTAAATCATTGATGGAGGACACCAAAGGCACCACTTCAAACGGCACGGTTTTAGCGTCAATCGGACTCAAATCGTTAGGTGTACGGGCACGAATGCGGTCTTCTAATTCACTCAGCGGTTTGATACCACGCACCAGTGCCAACCATACCAAAAACACCGCCAACGGAAACACCACAAACTGCGGCAACATGATGCCTTTGACAATCTCAGTGGCCAAAGTAGAGCGTTTTTCTAAAGTCTCTGCTACTTGCACCAATACGGGTTTATTCTGTGCCACTGTGGGTGTCATAGCCGGAGTCAATAGATCGCTGGCTACATAAACGTAGGCAATGCGAACCTCTAATCCGCGCATCTGGTCATCACGCAGCTTGACGGTGCCCAGCTCAATGCGCTCGTCTTCTGCAGGCAAGGGCATATCTTTTTCGCCGCTTAAATGCTCACCTTTTAAGCCTAGCACTTGGTAGTAAACCAAATCAGAGTCGTCGGCGCGCAAAATCTCACGCGCTGGCAACGGCAGGCTAAATTGCGCTTTGTTATTTTGCACCGTCACCAGTTGCCCCAAAGCTTGCGCGTTAAATATTAAAGCGCGGTCAAATGGTTTGCTAGCAATACCTTGTGCCACTAACCATGTCAGCACCAAGCTGACAGGCCACAGCAACAGCAGCGGGGTCAACATCCAATCTAAAATTTCGCCAAACAGGCTGCGCTGCTCGCGTTGAAATATTTTCATAGCGCGCGTTGATTAATCAACCAAAGTGATGCCAACGAATCTTTAAAAGTTTTTGCGACATACACCATGGCAATCGTGGACGCTATTAGATCTAGCCAGGAATTTTTTCTAAGCAGTACCCCAAACCGCGAACGGTAGCGATACGGATTGGGCCTTTTTCAATCTTTTTGCGCAGGCGGTGGATGTACACCTCAATCGCATTGTTGCTCACCTCTTCGCCCCACTCACACAAACGCTCTACCAGTTGGTCTTTGCTGACCAAGCGGCCAGAGCGCACCAACAGCACCTCTAACAAACCCAGTTCACGGGCTGACAGATCAACCATCTTGCCGTCAATAGTGGCCACGCGTCCAGCTTGGTCGTAGTGCAAGGGGCCGTGCTTGATCAGGGTGCTGGCCGCGCCAGTGCTGCGCCGCGTGAGTGCGCGCACACGGGCTTCCAGCTCCTGCAGGCTAAAGGGCTTGGCCATGTAGTCGTCGGCCCCAAGGTCTAGGCCTTTGACGCGCTCTTCCACGCCATCGGCGGCTGTCAAGATAAGTACGGGCAAGGTAGAGCCCCGGCTGCGCAAGCGCTTAAGCACTTCTAGGCCGTGCATTTTGGGCAGCCCTAAGTCCAAAATCAGCAGATCAATTTCGGTGTGCGTCATCAGTGCTGATTCAGCTTGCGCTCCGTCTGTCACGTGGTCTACGGCTGCGCCTGAACTGCGCAAGGTGCGCAGCAGGCCATCGGCCAGTACTTGGTCGTCTTCGGCAATCAAAATTCTCATGGTCAGTCTCCTCGGGGATATGGTTGATTTTAGGCCTTAACACCAGGGTTTAGATGCTTGGTGATCTGCCCGGTCATTTATGGCACGCCCAATGCTAGTATTGGCGCATGACCTCGCTAGAACTCACACTGCTCTACTTGCTGGCCGCTGTGCTGGGCGTGGTGGTGTGCCGGTCATTGAAGCTACCGCCCATGCTAGGCTATTTAGCAGTGGGAGTTGTCATTGGGCCCAACGCGCTGGCGCTGGCGCAAAACTCTGCCAGCGTGCGCTATTTGGGTGAGTTTGGCGTGGTATTTTTGATGTTTGTCATTGGACTGGAATTTAACCTGTCTAAACTGCGCGCCATGCGCAAGCATGTATTTGGGCTAGGTTTGCTTCAGGTACTGTTAACTATTGTCTTAGCCACAGGGGCCTCGATCTTCCTCAGCATGGTAGCGCAGCAGTATTGGCAAATGTCGTGGCAAAGCGCGCTGGCCTTAGGTGGCGCGCTGTCCATGAGCAGTACGGCCATTGTGGTCAAACTGATGGTGGAGCGGCTGGAGATGGACAGCGAACATGGCAAGCGTGTGATGGGTGTGCTGCTGTTCCAAGACTTGGCGGTGGTGCCGCTGCTGGTGCTGATACCCGCGCTAGGCTCATCGCCAGAAAAATTAGCTGCAGCGCTGGCGCTGGCTGCGCTCAAAGCTACGTTTTTAATCGCCCTCTTGCTCACAGGCGGGCAGCGCATCATGCGTTGGTGGCTCACTTTAGTGGCGCGCCGCAAAAGCGACGAACTGTTTATTTTGAATCTCCTGCTCATCACACTGGGCCTGGCTTGGCTGACCGAAGAGGCGGGCTTGAGCCTGGCCTTGGGGGCGTTTATTGCGGGCATGTTGATTTCGGAGACCGAATACAAACATCAGGTGGAGACCGATATTCGGCCCTTCCATGATGTGTTGTTAGGCTTGTTTTTCATCACCATTGGCATGCTGCTGGACTGGCGCTTGGTGCTGGAGCGCTGGCCGCTGGTGTTACTTTTGACCACGTTGCCAGTGCTGTTCAAGCTAGGTTTGGTGATGACCTTAGCTAAAGGGCTGGGGGCAAGCACCGGGGTGTCGCTGCGCACAGGTTTGTATCTTGCGCAGGCGGGTGAGTTTGGTTTTGTGCTGCTGACTTTGGCCCAACAAAACAAGCTTGTGCCCCCTGAATTGCTCAATCCGATCTTGGCCAGCATGGTGCTGTCAATGCTGGCCACAC
>JANOSN010000809.1:0-10330 GCA_031415895.1 Polaromonas sp.
ACACCTACCGCGAAATCAGCTCGTGCAGCAATTGCGAGGCCTTCCAAGCCCGCCGCATGCAAGCCCGTTTCAAAAATGCACAAGGCAAAAACGAGTTAGTGCACACCTTAAACGGCTCGGGCCTGGCCGTTGGACGCACGCTAGTGGCCGTATTAGAAAACTACCAAAACGCAGACGGCAGCGTGACTGTGCCCGAGGTGCTACGCCCTTACATGGCGGGTTTGGCATTGATTCCTGCAGCTTAAAACGCGGTCAAGTCACAAGCCGCACCTGCTAAAATATGTGCTTCGACAAAACGAAGCAAAACCGGAGGGGTGGCAGAGTGGTTGAATGTACCTGACTCGAAATCAGGCCTAGGGGCAACCCTAGCGAGGGTTCGAATCCCTCCTCCTCCGCCAACGCACTAAGTATGGAAATCGACTCACGTTTTACTGACCTAGATGCGCAAGAGCGCACGCGTGCCTTGCTGCAGCAAAGTCGTGGCGATTGGGTGGACATGCAGTTGTGTCGCACATTTATTGCCAATGCGCGCACAGCGCTGGTTGCGGCTAACATAGCGCTGCCTTTGACCATTTTTATTCTATTTGGTCTGGTCCCATCTGCTTGGTTATTTGCATGGGTTGGGGCTGTGACCTTCATTGCGCTCTATAGGCATTGGATTGTTCGCTCTTATTTGAAGAAATACGCACACTCTACAGCGCAGGTGCTTCAGCAATTTTTTAATCGCCACGCCTGGAGCTGGCCCGCCAGCGCCGCATTGTGGGCTGGGTTGATGTTTTTATACCTCGATAAAGTGCCGTTGACTAGCCAATTCATTTGCATTTTGGTCTTGGTTGGCATGGGCACTTTCTCAGTGACTTTAATGTCTGCACGGCTAGATTGTTTTCGTCAATACGTGCATGCTTTGAGTGCGATGTGCCTAGCGGCAGTGGTTTTGTCGTGGTACAAAAATGGCGCATGGACTATTGAGGCATTTGATATGTCGCTGGTTGTGCTGTTAGGCATTTTTTGGAGTCTTTTGCTGCGTTCAGGCGGGCGTTTTCATTTTATGCAGCGCCGTGGCTATGAGTTGCAATACGACAATGAGCGCTTAATTGCCTCACTGCGAGAGCAAACCGAAATGGCTATGCAAGCAGTGACCGTTAAAAATAATTTGCTAGCCAATGCTGCACACGACCTGCGCCAACCAGTCCACGCTTTGGCTTTTTATGCCGACTGGCTGCGCAACGAACCCGACCTGGCCGCAGAGGTAGTACCCAAAATTTTATTAGCGACCGATTCGGTGAATAATTTATTCAACAGTTTGTTCGATTTTGCAAAGCTAGAGGCAGGTGCCGTTCAACCGCAATTTTCTGCGGTACCAGTGTGTCAAATAGTAGATGACTTAAAAATGCAATTCAGTCCAGATGCAGTCCGCAAAGGGATAGAGTTTCGCCAGCGTGTCACGCCAGGCTATGTGTGGACCGACACTTTGTTGGTGCGCCGCATTGTGGGTAACTTAGTGTCTAACGCCATTCGCTATACCAGCCATGGTGGTGTTTTGTTGTCTACCCGTATCCGAGGTGACCGCATGTGGATCGAAGTGCGGGATACCGGCACTGGTATTGCGCTAGAGCACCAAGATAAAGTGTTCAGAGAATTCTACAAAGCGTCAGCGCATGCTGGCACTGAGGATGGCTTTGGATTGGGCTTGGCCATTGTGCAGCGCTTGTCAGACGTGTTGAACCATAAGATCACTTTGATCTCGCATCCTGGGCGCGGCACCTGCGTGCGTGTGGAATTTATGCTGTCTAAATACCCTGCTGTGCAGGACTAGGCATTACACAATGCCGTGGTTGCGTGCCCAGTGAGTGGCTTGGGTTCTGCTTTTCACATCTAATCGTCGGAACAGACGCCATAAATGGACTTTGACAGTGTGCTCACTGATGCCCAGTTGCTCTGCAATATCACGGTTAGACAAGCCATCATCTAATAACTTGAGCAGTTGTTTTTGACGCTTGGAGAGTTTTTCATTTTCTCCTGCAGCCTCGCCAAACTCGCTTTCAGGGGCAACCAAGGCGCGCAGCGATTGCGTCAAATGTGTCGCACCGGAGGCTTTTTCTAAATACAGATCAGCGCCCGCTTCAAGCGACAAATCTTCGTAGTCAGCTGAAGGCGATGCTGACAAGACTACCAAAGGCGTGTTGGGATGCGCTGCGCGGACTTCGCGAACACCAGACACGCCATGTGTATCGGGCAGTTTTAAATCTAGGCAAATCAAATCAGGCTGACCGTGTTTGGCAGTGTGCTGCGCAATCACACCAATGCGATCCATCTCAACGATGGTGGCATCACTTTTAAGGCGCCTGAACAGCATAACCACAGCTTCGCGCATTAAGGGGTGGTCGTCTACTACAAAAATAAGCATGGGATCTCGGACAAAAAAATAGCAAAAAGAATCAACTCGCACTAAAAAAGTGCAAGTCAACCAGTGTTCGCGCTACATATTAGTAATTTAGGCCAATGGCTGAACGCACATGGTACATGGTATCTTGCGCGACCTTGCGAGCACGCGCACAACCTACATCCACAATTTCCCGTACGACATTAGCATTATCTATGTAAGGCTTTGCGCGCGCAAGCATTGGTTGTTGTTCTATCAAAATAGCATCGCTGACAGTCTTTTTGCACTCTATGCAACCAATGCCTGCTGTCGTACACCCTTCAGTAACCCACTGTTTACGGGCTTCATCAGAATAGACGAGGTGAAATTGCCAAACCGGGCACTTTGTGGGGTCGCCCGCGTCAGTGCGTTTAACGCGCGCAGGGTCTGTTGGCATGGCGCGTACTTTTTTCTCAATGCTGGCAGCATCTTCGCGTATGGCAATGCTGTTGCCATAACTCTTACTCATCTTGCGACCATCTAATCCGGGCAATTTACTGGCGTTTGTCAGCAACACCTGCGGCTCGATCAATACCGTTTTACCTTTGCCACTAACGTGTGATGTGAGCAATGCACATTCAGTTTCAGTTAATGCAGGAAATTTGCTTAAAAAACCGGGTAGCTTTTGTAGCACTGTTTCGTCGCCCAGCTCTTGGCGCTTTTTGGCCATGCTGTTGATGTAGCGCGCATCTTCTTTGGGCAAGCTGGCCAATAAAGCGGCAATATTGGCAGCATCATCACTGCGGCGGCCGTACAGGTCGTTAAAGCGGCGCGCTGTCTCGCGGGTTAGCTCTACATGGCTGGCTTGGTCCTCGCCTACGGGCACATAGTTAGCCTTATAAATCAAGATATCTGCGGCTTGCAGCAGCGGGTAGCCTAAAAAACCGTAGGTGGATAAGTCTTTGTCTTTGAGTTGCTGCTGCTGGTCTTTGTAGGTGGGCACACGTTCTAACCAACTGAGCGGCGTACCCATCGCTAGCAGAGTGAACAGCTCGGCATGCTCTGGCATGCGGCTTTGCAGGAAGATAGTGCATTGGTTGGGGTCTAGGCCAGCAGCCAACCAGTCGACCACCATTTCGTAGACGTTTTTTTCAACGATCTCGCGGTTTTCGTAGTGCGTGGTAAGCGCATGCCAATCGGCCACAAAATAGAAACACTCCATTTGTGATTGCAGGCGCACCCAATTTTTTAGCGCACCGTGGTAATGGCCCAAGTGCAGAGCACCTGTGGGGCGCATGCCTGATAAAACACGCTCTTTAGAAGAAGTCATTTTCGATTCAATTATTTACTTTACCAACATGCTCAAAGGGGTGAGTAATGCTTCAATTAGGCCATAGGTTATGCCCATCAAAGGACGCATCCACAGGTTACCCAACACACCTGCAACTACCAAGCCCATCACAATGAAAAATCCATAAGGCTCGACACGGCTGACCAGCTCAGCTTGGCGGTAGGGCAACAGGCCTACCAATATACGGCCACCGTCTAAAGGCGGCAGCGGAAACAAGTTAAAGACAAACATGACGACGTTAACCAGCATGCCAGCTTTGCACATCTCTATGAGGAAGCGTTCGTTCACGCCTGCGCCTATCGCAAGGTAAAGCAAAATACCCCACAGCAAGGCCTGAATTAAGTTGACTCCAGGCCCCGCCAGAGCCACCCAAATCATGTCGCGTTTAGGGTCACGTAAATTGCCAAAACGCACAGGCACAGGCTTGGCATAGCCAAACAAGAACGCACCGCCGGTAGAAAAGTACAGCAAGAGCGGCATAGCTATCGTACCAATCGGATCAATATGCTTGATGGGGTTTAAAGTGATGCGCCCTAGTACATAGGCCGTGTTGTCGCCAAAGTAGCGCGCGGCATAGCCGTGGGCTGCTTCGTGCACCGTAATGGCAAACAGCACTGGGAGCGCATAAATGAGGACAGTTTGAATAAGGTTAGAAAAATCCATGTTGTTATTGTCTCAGACTAAGTTAAGGGCGGCAGCTGAGTCTTAGGTGTAAAGCTTTAATTAGAGGCCTATTCTTGCCAAATCACCTCGGCCTTGGCGCACGATTTGAATAGCGCTATCTGTCAGGTCAATCACAGTGGTGGGTTGGCTAGCGCAGGCGCCAGCGTCAATGATGGCGGCGATGTGATGCTCAAACTGCTCGCGTATGGTGTCTGCATCATTGAGCGGCTCCGTCTCGCCCATTGGAATCAGGGTCGTTGCTAGTAGCGGAGCACCGTGCAGCGCTAACAGCTCTTGCAGGACATGGTGCGAGGGCACTCGCAGGCCAATCGTCAGGCGCTTGGGGTGGCTTAAGCGGCGGGGCACCTCTTTGGTGGCTTCCAAAATAAATGTGTAAGGCCCAGGTGTGCCCGCTTTGATCAAGCGAAACTGCTGGTTGTCCACGCGTGCATAGGTAGACAGCTCTTTCAGGTCGCGGCACAGCAGGGTGAGGTGGTGTTTGTCGTCTACCCCGCGGATGCGTCGCAACGCGTCAGCAGCGGTTTTATCGTCTAAGTGGCAGGCTAGGGCGTAGCTGGAATCAGTGGGCACTGCGACCACACCACCTTGGCCCAGCAGGGCTACGGCTTGCTTTAAAAGGCGCGGTTGCGGGTTGTCGGGGTGAACATGAAAATGCTGTGCCATAAGCTCAATACTATGCCTAAAACGCTTTAAAAAAGCCTATAGCGCTGCGCTAGAAGTCGCTACAGCCGCTGCATTGAGGCGCGCAGTGCGCCCCTCGTGTACCGTAAGCCATGCACCCAGCGCGCCGCACAGCGCAATCACGGTCATGCCCAGCATGGAGAACTGATCTGGCACATACCTGAACACCAGCCAGCCACCCAGCAAGGCAAACGCGATTTGAGCGTATTGGTAAGGCATGAGTGTGGCAGGAGCGGCTTTTTGAAACGCCTTGATCAGCAGGAAATGCCCCACACTGGAAGACACACCCATTAGCAGCAATAGCGCCCACAACTTCCAGTCGGTAAACCACACAAACACGAAGGGCAGCGCTATGCTGGCCAGCAGCATGCCCACCAAGCCAGTGCTCAGCTGCATCGTCATGGTGTCTTCGGTCAGCGTCATGCGGCTGGTCAGCAACTGAAAAGCCGCGTTGCCCAACACGCAGCCCAGCGGCAGCAGTAGCGTGATGTGAAAACCTGAACCAAAGGGTCGAATGATGACCATGGTGGCTAAAAAGCTGACGATCACCAGCGCCCAACGCAGAGCAGAGACGTGCTGCTTAAGTGCGGTGGCGGCGACCAAGGTGATGACAATCGGTGTGATCATTACCACGGCGGTAAATTCGCTCACGGGCATCACTTTGAGGCTGGCAAATGCAAAAGCTGTGCTGCACATTAGCATAATGCCACGCAGCACATGCAAGCCAGGGCGCTGGGTGCGCAGCATGCGCAGGCCGCGCTGGGGTGCCAGCATAGCGGCTGCCACTACCGTTTGAAAGGTGTAGCGCCACCAAAGCGCCATCAGCAACGGTACGAAACTGCTGAGGTATTGAACCGTGGTGTCCAGCACAGAAAAGCAAGCTGCAGCAGCGATGGTGTAGGCGATGCCTAAAAGACTTTGGCGTGTGTCCATCAATCAGGGCTTGCAGCGTGCAAAGCCGGCGTATCTTTTAAGGCGGCCAAAGACTCGGCCTGATTGGCGCCAGGCATAGCGTACTGAATGCGCGATTCAATCAGCTCCCAGACGGGCGTGAGTCCACCCGGCAAAAACGGCAAGCTGCCTAGATCAATACGGCTTTCTGTAGGGCTGTGAAAGTCACTGCCGCGTGATGCAGCCAAGCCAAATTCTTTAGCCGTCTCAGCGTATTTGGCGTATTCGGCCACTGTGTGGCTGCCAGTGATGACTTCGGTGGCTTGGCCGCCGTGGGTTTTGAATTCAGTGAACAGCGCGTATTCTTCGTTGACGGTAAATTTATAGCGGCCAGGGTGCGCTATGACCGCTACACCGCCTGCATCGGTAATCCAGTGCACGGCATCGCGCAAACTGGCCCAGCGGGTGGGCACGTAGCCAGGATTGCCTTCGGTAAGGTATTTGCGAAAAACTTCATGGGTTTCGCTGCACACACCGGTCTCTACTAAAAAGCGGGCAAAGTGGGTGCGAGAGATCAGGTCGGGGTTGCCTACGTATTTGAGCGCACCTTCGTACGCACCGTGTATCCCTACTTTGGCCAAGCCAGCAGCCATCTCGTGCGCGCGTGCGCCGCGCCCACCGCGCGTAGCATGCAGACCCGCCAGCATGGCTGCATCGTCAGGGTCAAAGCCCAGGCCCACAATGTGCACGGTTTCATGTGCAAAAGTGACTGATATTTCGGTGCCTGTGAGGTAGTGGATGCCGTTGGCATGCGCTGCGGCAGCTGCACGTTGCTGGCCACCAATCTCGTCGTGGTCGGTCAGTGCCCACAACTCAACGCCATTTTTCTTGGCGCGTTCGGCTAATGCTTCTGGGGTTAAGGTGCCGTCGGACACTACGCTATGGCAGTGCAGGTCGGCGTTCAGGATAGTCTTTGGATGCACCACTTCATTTTACTGCTGTCGCCTTACTGGCGCTGCATTGGGGTCTCTGCACTGGCACTAACAAGTAATAGATCTTGTCAAGCGGTGCATCGCACCAATTAACTCAAGCTGTTGTGATAGTGGTGCGTATCGGTGCGGTAATAGCCACGGCGTAGTTCCATGGGCACGTCTTTGTAGGTGTAGGCCACGCGCTCCACGCTCAGTAGCGGTGTACCAGCGGGCACTTGCAGCAGCGTGTCTAGGCCATCAGCAGCAGGCACGGCGCGGATTTTTTCGTCAGCACGCACCATGCGAACATTGAACTCGGTTTCAAACAGCGCATACATAGGGCCGTGGTAGTCGCTCAATCGCTCAGCCGTCAGTCCTTTAAAGGGGGTTGCAGGCAGCCACAGGTCTTCCACTATGGTGGGCACTCCCGCGTAACTCAGCACACGGCGCGCTTGTAGCACAGCGTCGCCAGTTTTAAGGGCTAGCGCGCGGGCGATGTCTGCACTAGCGCGCGTGCGGCGGCAGTCGATGATGTCGCGCTGGGCGGGGCCTTCGCTGCCTGGTGCGCCTGTGTCGGGCACCAGTTTTAAAAAGCGAAACTGCACATGGTTTTCGGCGTGTGTCGCCACAAAAGTGCCTTTGCCTTGGCGACGTACGACTAAGTTGTCGGTGGACAGTTCGTCAATGGCTTTGCGCACAGTACCTTGGCTGACGCGGTAACGTGCAGCCAAATCCATCTCGGAGGGGATCGCCTCGCCCGGCTTCCACTCGCCCGATTGCAGACTTTGCAAAATCAGGCCTTTGATTTGGCTGTACAGCGGGCTAAAAGCCACGCCGGCAGCGTCGTCTGTTGCAGAGGTGGGAACGGCAGCCATGACAGTGGGTTTGAAATGTATGAAAATTGCGAAATGCAATTTGAGATCAATGCGTCACATCATATCTTATATAAGACATAAGACAAATTGACCAAACAGGCCTTTCAAGGGTAAACTCTATGGCTTTGTTACAACACAGTTTCATTACTTTAAATTTGGAGTTTTCCCCATGAGCAAAAAACCTGTTCGCGTAGCCGTTACTGGTGCCGCTGGTCAAATTGGATACGCACTGTTGTTTCGTATCGCCAGCGGCGAAATGCTGGGCAAAGACCAGCCTGTGATTTTGCAACTGCTCGAAGTGCCTGTTGAAGGCCCACAAAAAGCCCTCAAGGGCGTGATGATGGAGCTGGACGACTGTGCTTTCCCGTTGCTGGTAGGCATGGAGGCGCACAGCGACCCAATGACCGCATTCAAAGACGCCGACTACGCGCTGCTAGTAGGCTCACGCCCACGCGGCCCCGGCATGGAGCGCGCTGAGCTGCTGTCGATTAACGGCGCGATTTTCACCGCACAGGGTAAGGCTCTCAATGCCGTAGCTTCACGCACAGTCAAAGTGCTGGTCGTGGGTAACCCAGCCAATACCAACGCCTATATCGCCATGAAAAGTGCACCTGATCTACCGCGCAAAAATTTCACCGCCATGCTGCGCCTGGACCATAACCGCGCGGCCTCGCAAATCGCTGCTAAAACAGGCAAAGCCGTGGCAGACATTGAAAAATTGACCGTGTGGGGCAACCATTCACCCACCATGTACGCCGACTACCGCTTTGCCACTATCAAAGGTGAAAGCATAGCCAAGATGATCAACGACCAAGTGTGGAACAAAGACACCTTCTTGCCCACCGTGGGCAAGCGCGGTGCCGCCATCATCGAGGCACGTGGTTTGTCATCTGCAGCATCGGCTGCTAATGCCGCCATTGACCACATGCGCGACTGGGCACTGGGCACTAATGGCAAGTGGGTGACCATGGGCATTCCATCGGATGGCCAATACGGCATTCCAAAAGACACGATGTTTGGCTTTCCGGTCACCTGCGACGGCGGCGAATACAAAATCGTTGAAGGTCTAGAGATTGATGCTTTCTCTCAAGAGTGTATTAATAAGACCCTCGCTGAATTAGAAGGCGAAAAAGACGGCGTGAAGCATTTGTTGTAAAAGGTATGAGCAACGCCGGGCAGCCCCAAGTTGCGAAAGCCCCCTCGGGGGGCAGCGCAGACCACGCAGTGACAAGCGTGGGGGCTAGTCATCCACGCGACGTGTTGTTGGGGTCTCAGGCTGGTAGGGTAGTTTTACCGGTTTGCGACCACTATAGCGGCGTGGAGGTGCGGATGAAAAAAACCCTGGCGCTGCAAGCTGAGATGATCGACGAGTTTGGCGCATGCGTTTTTGACGCTACGCTAGACTGCGAAGACGGTGCGCCAGCTGGAGGTGAGATTGACCATGCAAATATGGTGGTAGTCCAAGTATCTACTGCTCAGGCAGCTATTAAAAATATAGCAAAAGTATTGCCACGTATAGGTGTGCGTATTCATGCGGTAGACCACGCGGCGTTTGCTACTGATGTCGACATCATCGTGCGTGGTGCAGGGGCACACTTGGCCTACATCATGGTGCCTAAAGTTGAGTCACTAACTGACGTGCAGCGTGCCATAGTGGCTATCGATACTGCGGGCGGCGCGCATATTCCGCTGCATGTGCTGATCGAATCGTCTGCAGCAGTACACCAAGTTTTCACCATTGCCGCCCATCCACGCGTAGAGTCCATCAGTTTTGGGTTGATGGATTTTGTGTCGTCCCATGGCGGGGCTATCCCGGCTGAGGCTATGGGCAGTGCAGGCCAGTTTAGTCATCCATTGGTGCTACGCGCCAAAACCGATATTGCAGCAGCGTGCCATGCCTACGGCAAAGTGCCCTCGCACTGCGTGGTGACTGAGTTCAACGATACGCAGGCTTTGCACCAAGCCGCGTTGCAAGCGAGCCGCCAGCTGGGCTACACCCGGATGTGGAGCATTCACCCGGCGCAAATTCGCCCCATATTGGCAGCTTTTGCACCGACTGAGGCCGACTTGGACGCCGCCTGTCACATCATTACCGCCGCCCAAGCCGCGCAGTGGGGGCCCATCAGCTACCAAGGCCGCTTGCATGACCGTGCAAGTTACCGCTATTACTGGCAGATACTAGAGCGCGCCAGCCAAACTGGGCGTAAGCTACCCGCTGAAGTAGGTATTTATTTCAAACCAGCGCTGCACAACGTGCACGCACACCACTAGGAGACATTATGAAAATCACTATGACCCAAGCTGTTTGCGCTATCGCCGCCGGTGTTACGTTGCAGTGGGCAGGCGCTGCCATCGCACAAACGCCCGTCAATAAAACCAATGCCAAACAAACTTCAAGCCGCACCCAAACCAAAACCAAGGCCAATCAACTGGCCGCAGCCAGCGTAGCGGCAGAAGAGGCGCTCACACCCGAGCAGTTGGCCATTGCAGACTTTGTCTACACCGGACGCATTGC
>JANOSN010000810.1:0-1585 GCA_031415895.1 Polaromonas sp.
ACAAAGACTTAACTGGCGAAAAAATGGCAACACAGCAAGTTGAAACTGTTAGTACGGGAGCCGATAAGGCCAAGCTAGGCGTGAGCGCCTTGTTGGTCGTGGGAGCTGTCGTGGGTTTTTATATGCTGTCCAAGCAGGGCGCGGTAGCGCAATGGGCTGCATTGCTTTTGGGCTTGGCTGCGTCTGTTGTGGTCTTTATGACCTCCGAGCCGGGTAAAGAGTTCGTGGCTTTTGGTCGTGATGCATGGCGCGAGGCCAAGAAGGTCGTTTGGCCTACGCGTAAAGAGACGATGCAGATGACCGCCTACGTCTTCGCTTTTGTTGTTGTTATGGCCTTGTTCTTGTGGATGACTGACAAGCTGCTTGAGTGGGCTATTTTTGATTTACTACTGGGTTGGAGATAACTATGTCTGAATTGCACGCTGTGGTGGAGTCCGCAGAGTCTGCTTTGCAGGCTGCTCCTGCGAATCCTGATTTGCGTTGGTACGTTGTCCATGCCTACTCTGGAATGGAAAAAGCCGTCGAACGCAATATCTTAGAAAGCATCAGCCGTACGGGGATGCAAGCTAAGTTTGGCCGTATTTTGGTTCCCACCGAAGAAGTGGTGGAAATGAAAAACGGTCAACGCAAGACGACTGAGCGTAAATTCTTCCCGGGTTATGTGCTTGTAGAGATGATCATGGACGATGAGACATGGCACTTGGTAAAGCACACTAACAAGGTAACGGGCTTTGTAGGCGGGGCTAAAAACCGCCCGGCACCTATTTCTGAGGCTGACGTGCAAAAAATCGTGAGCCAGATGCAAGAGGGAACTGAGAAGCCGCGTCATAAAGTCGAATTTATGGTGGGAGAGTATGTGCGTGTCAAAGACGGTCCGTTTACCGACTTCAATGGCACTGTGGAAGAAGTGAATTACGAAAAGAATAAAGTGCGTGTGTCTGTAACGATCTTCGGTCGTGCTACGCCCGTCGAACTGGAATTTGGCCAGGTTGAGAAAACCTGATAGATATCTAAAATATTCGCGTCTTTCAACTCTACGCGAAACAAGCTCAAAGAGTTGCTAACCCCGGGGAGCTGAGTCGCTAGCGGCCAGCGCATGTACCCGTAAGGAGAAAAGTATGGCGAAAAAAATCGTCGGCTTTATTAAGCTGCAAGTGCCAGCCGGTAAAGCCAATCCATCACCACCGATTGGTCCTGCATTAGGTCAGCGTGGCTTGAACATCATGGAATTCTGTAAGGCGTTTAACGCCCAGACCCAAGGTGTTGAGCCGGGCCTGCCACTGCCTGTGGTGATTACCGCGTACGCGGACAAGAGCTTTACCTTCATCATCAAGACGCCTCCGGCCGTCACGCTGATCAAGAAAGCCATCAAACTTGACAAGGGTTCGGCGACGCCGCATACCGTCAAGGTTGGCAAGATCACCCGCGCTCAGCTGGAAGAAATCGCCAAAACAAAAATGAAGGACATGACTGCGGCCGATCTCGACGCAGCAGTTCGTACTATTGCCGGTTCCGCCCGTTCCATGGGTGTGACGGTGGAGGGTGTTGTATGAGCAAGTTGACCAAACGTCAAAAAACCGTCGGC
>JANOSN010000811.1:0-2028 GCA_031415895.1 Polaromonas sp.
GAAGCCAAAGTCTTCTGGGTGAATTTCGTATTCGGTGATCTCGCCGTCTTTTAGTTCGCCTACCAATGTGGCGGCGCCTAGGCTCACTTCGTCCATACCGTCGCGGCCATACACCACCAACGCGTGTTCTGCACCTAGGCGCTGCAGGGCGCGGATCTGGATGCCGACTAGGTCGGGGTGGAAAACACCCATCAAAATATTAGGTGCACTGGCGGGGTTGGTGAGCGGGCCAAGGATGTTGAAGATGGTGCGCACGCCCAGCTCTTTGCGGATGGGGGCTACGTGCTTCATGGCGGTGTGATGGTTGGGCGCAAACATAAAACCGATGCCCACTTGCTCAATACATTGCGCTATCGCCTCGGGCGTGAGGTTGATGTTGATGCCCAGCGCTTCCAATACATCGGCACTGCCCGATTTACTGCTGACGCTGCGGCCACCGTGCTTGCTGACTTTTGCACCCGCAGCGGCTGCCACAAACATGCTGCAAGTAGAAATGTTGAAGGTGTGCGAGCCATCGCCGCCCGTGCCCACAATGTCGACCAAATGCTTTTTGTCAGCCACGTGCACCTTGGTAGAAAATTCGCGCATCACTTGTGCAGCGGCAGTGATCTCTCCAATGGTTTCTTTTTTCACGCGCAGGCCGGTAATGAGCGCGGCCATCATCACGGGGGACATCTCGCCGGACATGATCAGGCGCACCACCTTGAGCATCTCGTCGTGGAATATCTCGCGGTGCTCGATGGTGCGTTGTAGGGCTTCTTGGGGGGTGATTTTTGAAGTGATAGGCATTTGTTGGGTTGGTAGTTGGCTGGGGTTTTAAATCGGGCTTCCGGACGCGAAGGGCGCTAAGGTTGCGCGAAGGACGCGAAAGGAATACCGAAAAATGAGGCTAAGAAGTGACTAATAAAAAGCATGTTGGTGAATTAAAAATTATAAAAATATGACGTTCCTAACTTTGACTTTGTATTAATTTTTGAATTTGATTTTGTCTTCTTTCGCGTCCTTAGCGCAACCTTAGCGTCCTTCGCGTCCAGAAGTCCGACTTCAATTTAAGATTTGAAATACTGTTGAACAACGTGAATAGTGCGGTCAATCGCAGCAGCATCCACATCCAGGTGCGTCACAAAACGCAGCCGGTACAAGCCTGTAGCGCGGATTTGGTGCTGCTTTAAGTGCCCAATCAACCCAGCCGCTTTAACCGTAGCAGGCCCAGCCAAGTCGACAAACACGATGTTGCTGTGCACTGGGTCTACCGTGGCACCAGGGATCTGCGCAAATGCGGCACCCAAGCGGCTGGCCAGTGCGTGGTCAGCCTGCATACGGTCGATGTGGTGGTCTAGTGCGTAGAGGGCGGCTGCTGCCAAGATGCCCGCTTGGCGCATGCCGCCGCCGGCCATTTTGCGGATGCGGTGGGCTTTTTTAATCAGCTCTTTACTGCCGCACAGTGCAGAACCTACAGGTGCCCCTAGGCCTTTGCTAAAGCAGACGCTGGCTGAATCGAAGCACGCTGCAATGCGCTTGGCTTCAACGCGCGCATCTGTTTTATTCGCAGCAGCTTGTGCCACTGCCGCGTTAAACAAGCGCGCACCATCCAAATGCGTGGCCAAGCCTTTGCTGCGTGCCATGCTGGTAGCTGCTTGCACATAGTCAAACGGCAGCAGCTTGCCGCCGATAGTGTTTTCTAGTGTTAGCAATCGGGTTTTGGCAAAGTGCGCGTCGTCGGGTTTGATGGCGGCTTCAATGTCGGCCAGTGGCAACGACCCATCTGCTGCGTGGGCAATGGGCTGCGGCTGCACGCTGCCCAGCACGGCTGCGCCGCCGCCTTCCCAGCGGTAGGTGTGCGCCATTTGGCCCACGATGTATTCGTCTCCACGCTGGCAGTGCGACAAGATGCCGCAAAAATTGCTTTGCGTGCCTGTAGGTGTGAACAGCGCGGCTTCAAAGCCCAGCATGGCGGCAATTTTGTCTTGCAGTGCGTTGACTGTGGGGTCATCGCCAAATACATCGTCGCCCAAGGGCGCGGCCAAC
>JANOSN010000812.1:0-2108 GCA_031415895.1 Polaromonas sp.
GGTGCAGTGCGACAAAGGGGTAGGCATCGTTCCAGTGGCCACCGGGTTTGGCATGGCGGTCTACGATGGTGATGTGCGCATCAGTCTCTTGCACCAGTGTGTCCACAAAGGCCATGCCCGATGCGCCGCTGCCAATCACGAGGTAATCTGTTTGCATAGTTTTCATGGGCTGGCTTGTGTGTGAAAGTTAAAGGCAAAATTTATCGTAGCAGACTATCAGGTACAGTGCCAATAAGTCAGTGACACTGCGCTGCACCGCCGCTAGAGATTTAAAAATGCCCATACCTTTAATGCAACCCGATTGGCCCGCGCCCGCCCATGTGCGCGCTGCGTTCACTACGCGGGCAGGTGGTGTGTCTGCAGCGCCATTTGATAGTTTTAATTTGGGCGACCATGTGAATGACCGCGCTGACGATGTAGCGAAAAATCGTCATCAGTTGCAACAAGCACTGGGCGCGCGCGTGGTTTTTTTAAAGCAAGTGCATGGTGTGGATGTAGCGGCTGTTAACTTGGGTACACCAGACGGGATGCAAGCCGATGCGTGCATCGCCACACAGCGCGGCGTGGCCTGCACCGTGATGGTGGCAGATTGTTTGCCAGTGCTGTTTACCGACCGTGCAGGCAGCTTTGTAGCTGCAGCACACGCGGGCTGGCGTGGGCTGCTGGGGCAGGGTGGGGTGGGTGTTTTAGAGGCCGTTTACCAGTCTTTTGTGCCTGTAGTCCAAGCATTTACTGCTCAGACAGCTATAAATAATGTAGCGCCTTTGCCTACATCAACATCTGCGTCTAGCCCACATGACATCATGGCTTGGCTAGGCCCGTGTATTGGGCCTACACAGTTTGAAGTGGGAGCTGAGGTGAGGGCCGCGTTTGTGGCCCAGCAGGCGGGTAGCCACCAGTATTTTGAAAAACTGTCCACGCCCTCAGGTGCGCCTGAGAAGTTTTTAGCCAACTTGCCAGCCTTAGCACGCGCACGCTTACAGGCCTTGGGCATTGCGCAAATTTATGGCAACGACGGCAGCGCCGCTTGGTGCACCGTTGGCAACCCGTCACAGTTCTTTTCGCACCGGCGCGATGCTGCCCGGCTGGGCAGCACTGGGCGCATGGCTGCCTGCATCTGGATGGCTGACTGAGTTGTTGACCGAGCTGCTGATAGTTTGCGCTGCTGCAGTGCTAGGTGCATCGCCCTTACGGGGCGCGTCGGCAGCGGCCATAGCGTTTTGCTGCTCGACCCACTCAGCGCGTTCACGCGCTTTGCGCTCTCGGTTGCGAGCGGGCGTGCGCATCAGGTAAATGACGATGCTGACGGGGATGAGGCCATAAATGATAAAAGTAAAAATGGCCCCCAGCACTGTGCCGTTGGTATTGGTGGCCTCGGCCACAGCCATCATTAGGGCGACATAAATCCAAGCTATTGCGACAAGGTACATATTTAAGTGAGAATGTGGGTAAGCGAACAGTTGCCAATAGCAGCTAGAACAAAGATGTTTAAGCTTATGCCGAATTAATGGTTGCCATGCAGCATTAAATCATCGATACTTAGGGTATTCCCTAAACATGCCAGCAGCGTGCACAGACACGCCACCCGGAGACAACATGCATTTTGAATCACCATGGGCCAACTTGTCCCAGCAGTTTCAGTTTGACCCTGCAGTTCTGTTGGAACTTCAGCAAACCTACGTCAAACAAGCCCAAGAGTTGTGGGCGCAGTCTGCCAACACTTCAGCAACATCCGCCGTTGCCCCCATTGCCGACAGGCGCTTTGCAGCTGAGGCTTGGGCACAAAACCCCAGCGCCAGTTTTGCAGCACAACAATATTTGCTCAACGCCCGCACCTTGCTAGGCATGGCCGATGCCGCGCAGGGCGACGCTAAAGCCAAAGCCAAAGTGCGCTTTGCCGTAGAGCAATGGCTGGCCGCCACTGCGCCCTCTAACTACCTAGCGCTGAACCCCGAGGCTATGAAAAAAGCCATCGACAGCCAGGGCGAAAGCATTGGTAAAGGCATTCAAAACCTGCTGGCCGATATGCAGCAAGGCCACATGTCGATGACGGACGAGAGTAAGTTTGAGATTGGCCGCAACGTAGCCACCACCGAAGGCGCAGTGGT
>JANOSN010000813.1:0-3361 GCA_031415895.1 Polaromonas sp.
TGCTGTCAGTTGCACACGCGCAGTGCGTAAATAGCGTTTTTCTTGGTAGGCCAAGAACGCAGCGGCAAAGTCACCCTGATGGTGCTCTAGCGCCTTGCCAAGCACTACGGCGTCTTCAATGGCTTGGCCAGCACCTTGTGCTAGATATTGCAGCATAGGGTGGGCAGCATCACCCAGCAGCGTGACACGGCCTTGGCTCCAGTTTTTAACAGGTTCGCGGTCGCATAGCACCCACATTTTCCAGACATTAATTTTGGCTAACAGTGCTTTGACTGTGGGGTGTGCATCTTTAAAACGCTCTGTTAGCTCGTTGGCATCGCCGTAGCTGTCCCATCCTTCATCGTATTTATCGCTGTGGAAGACGGCTACCAAGTTAAACAGCTCCCCACGGCGCAGTGGGTAGGTGACTAGGTGCGTTTTTTCGCCGCCCCATAGCTGCACTTCGTCGCTCCACAGCTCAGGTGGCACGTCTTCTTTTTTCAGCACTGCGCGGTAGGCTATGTGGCCGCTCACCCGTGGTTTGCCATCGCCCACGATGGCTTGGCGAATGTTGCTCCACAAGCCGTCCGCACCAATCAATGCCGCACCTTGCAACGTCTCACCATTTGCTAGCTGAACGGTGACACCGTCGGCCTTTTGGGTGAAAGACTCAAACTTAGCGCTGGTGCGCAGTGCGATGCCAGGCTGCTCGCGGCATGCGTTGAGCAGCATGTCGTGCAGGTCTTTACGGTAGATCACGCCATATGCAAAACCGTTGTACGCTGCGCGCGCTGCGTCGCCCATTTGTACGCGCACCACTTGCTCGCCCGTGCGCACATCGCGCATGCCCATGGCAGGTGGAAAGTAGGCTACTGCATTGACTTTATCTGCTAAGCCTAAGTAGGCCAGCATTTTGAAGATGTTGGGTCCCAACTGAATACCCGCGCCGATTTCACCAAACTCGGCTGCTTGCTCCAGCACGGTGACATGCTGGCCAATGCGTGCCAACACCAAAGCGGCAGTTAAACCGCCAATGCCACCGCCAGCGATCAAA
The DNA here is from genome assembly GCA_031415895.1 of Polaromonas sp. Taxonomy (GTDB): domain Bacteria; phylum Pseudomonadota; class Gammaproteobacteria; order Burkholderiales; family Burkholderiaceae_C; genus JAAFIP01. The sequence goes on from JANOSN010000813.1 coordinate 1,034, forward strand.
ACGGGAGTTGAAGTGGTTTGTATCATGCAATAATAATAAGTATACATATCATATGCGTGAATAGTATTTACCCTAGGTTCAAACTGCGGTGCGTCACCTGTACACTTCAAGCAGATATGCCAAGTTTTGATTTCACCCATGCCCCTGGCCACTTAATTCGCCGCGCGCACCAAAAATCTATCGCACTATTTAGCCAAGAAATGGCTGCTTTTGACGTAACAGCAGTGCAGTTTGCCATTTTGCAAACCTTGATGGATGCACCCGGCTCAGACCAAATTACAGTAGCTCAAAACGTAGCGCTTGACGCAGCTACGTCAGGGTCTGTCATTGGCAGGCTAGAGGCCAGAGGCTGGTTACGCCGTGAAAGCGATGCGCTAGACAAACGCCGCAAGCTGCTGTGGCTTACGCCCGAAGGTAAAAAAGCTGGCACCAAGATGCAACAACATGCACGCAATGTGCAAGCTAAGTTATTGGCACCGTTAAGTCAAGACGAGCAGCGGAAAATTGTCGAGTTGCTGCAAAAAATTAGCCTTGGCGACGAAACGCACTAAGCTCGTCACGCATACGTTCAAATTCGCTGATAACGAGTTTGTCTGAGGCGTAAAACACCGCAAATTTACCTAACAGCGTTCGGCAATACAGGCGTGGTGCAATTAACCAGTCAAGGCCCGGCACGCGGATGAGCTTGACGTAAGCCAGCTCACGCAGTTCAACATGCTTGTTCCAAACAAAAGTTTGCTCAATAGTGTCGCTATTCAGAGTGGTGATACTGGTCAAAATGCACCACAAGGTATAGCCCATCAAGGCTAGGGCAGCGAGTGCCCAATTAAGACCCGAGGCCATTGCTAAGCCCGAACCAGTATTGAGTTGGCCGCTTGACCACAGCGTAAAAACCCAATATGCACACCACCCCACAATCAAACAAGCCAACACGCGAAACGGTAGCGAGAAAGCCCTGCACCGTAGGGGCGTGCTGACAGGTTTGAAGCGAAATGGCGGCGGGCCGAGCTGGTTGAGCAAATTAGGCGTAGTCATAAGGCGGCAAAGCCTTACTTTTTATCTTTGAACAAATCGTCCATCTTCTTTTGCTCGTCGTCCGAGGCTTTGTCTGAAGCGGCTTTGTCAGCGGCTGCATTCTCGATTGCAGTGCCTGTGGTGCTAGGTGCAGAAATCGTAGCGTTGATCGCAGCTGCAGGATCCCTGGATGCATTTTCTGCTTCTGTAGGAATCTCGATTTTCACTTTGTCCACATCCACCACAATCTCTTTGTCCAAAAACACGGTTACGGTTTGCGGCACAAAAATAACCACCACCACCAAGATCAACTGCATGATGACCCAAGGAATAGAGCCTAGGTAAATGTCATTGGACTTGACCGCTTCGGGGATACGCTTTTCTTTGAATAAAGTGTCCGCAATACCTCGCAAATAGAACAATGCAAAACCAAACGGCGGATGCATAAAGCTGGTTTGCAAGTTCACGCACAGCAGCACGCCAAACCAAATCAGGTTAATGCCCAGCTTGTCTGCTACGGGTGCTAGCATGGGCACAATGATGAAGGCGATTTCAAAGAAGTCTAAGAAGAAGGCTAAGAAGAACACAAAAATGTTCACTACGATCAAGAAGCCGGTTTGGCCACCAGGCAAGCCGGTCAGCAAATGCTCCACCCACTTAGCACCGTCCACGCCCTGAAACACTTGGCTGAACACGCGCGAGCCGATCAAGATGAACACCACCATGGCCGTTAAGCGCATGGTGCCAATCATGGCGTCCCATAGCAAGGCTTTGGACAATCGCTTGTGCATGGCCGCCAAAACCAAACCGCCCACCACGCCCATGGCACCTGCCTCTGTGGGCGTAGCAATAGCAGATTTTTGGAATGGCAAGCCACCCATAGAGCCGAGAACAATAAAAATCAGCACAGCCGAGGGAACAATGCCTTTTAAGCATTTGCTCCACAAGGCCCAGCCGTTCAAAGTGCGGGCTGATTTAGGCACGCCCGGCACATAGTGGGGTTTGAATTGGCTGAGCAAAAAGGTGTAGGCTGCAAACAGCATAATCTGCAAAATAGACGGGCCCCAAGCGCCCTTGTACATGTCGCCTACGGGCTTGCCTAACTGGTCGGCCAGCACCACCAATACCAATGAAGGCGGCACCAATTGTGTGATGGTTCCAGACGCTGCCAATACGCCAGTGGCGTAGCGCATGTCGTAGCCGTAGCGCATCATCACAGGTAGTGAGATCAGCGCCATGGCAATCACCTGGCCTGCCACTGTGCCGGTGATAGCCCCCAAGATAAAGCCCACGATGATGACTGAATAACCCAAG
>JANOSN010000814.1:0-5010 GCA_031415895.1 Polaromonas sp.
AAGCCAGTTTCAAAAAACGCATCGCTAAAACCAGCGGCCACATAGGCCAAATCTAATGCGGCAGCACCTGGGCGGCGCACAGCGGCTACGCGTTGTACTACGTCGCTGAACATGGACATATATTTGGGCAGGTCGTCACCAGGGCGGTAGGGAAAGCCAGTGGATATCAAGCAGTCTTTCATTTGCGTGCGCTTGCTCACGCGAATGCGGCGGTCGTTGAGGTAAGCACCGCGCCCTTTGGTGGCGGTAAACATGTCATTGCGTGTGGGGTCGTACACAACAGCTTGCTCTACTTTGCCTTTTACGGCCAGTGCAATGCTCACGCAATACACCGGAAAGCCGTGAATAAAGTTGGTGGTGCCGTCCAGTGGGTCGATGATCCAGACAAATTCAGAATCTTTGGCACCAAATTCGCGGCCTGATTCTTCGGCCCAAATGCCGTGGCCCGGGTAGGCGGTGAGCAGGGTTTCGATGATGGCGGCTTCGGACGCTTGGTCAACTTCGGTCACGAAGTCGTTAATTTGCTTTTGGGCAACGCGAACCGATTCGATGTCCAGCGCGGCGCGGTTGATGATGGCGCCGGCGGCGCGTGCGGCGCTCACGGCCACGTTAAGCATGGGGTGCAGATTGCTGGACATAAATTGTGGGGGGAAGAGCAAAAAGGGCTGCACGATGGCAGGTAAGTGGAATGATTTTCCCATGAAACAGGGCGAGTCAATGCTTTTTGCCCTAGTGCAGGGCTACCTTAAACAAAAAAAGCAATTTTATCCAATGAAATCAAGCGTTTAGTGCTGTTACTTCTTTGATTATTTACAAATACATAGGGTAAACACTTAAAACTAAACATTAATTGAGATAAGTAACGCAAGTGATTGATATTGCATAATTTTCTGACTACCGCTACACTACAATTCCATCCGCAATCCGCTATGTAGCGTGTGCCTTGATGGCTCTGAAAGGTAGTATGTTGAATCCAAACTTAAAAATGATCGCCAAATGTGTGCAATGGCTAGGTTTGGTAACTATTTTCAGTGCCTTGGCTTTGTCACCAGCACACGCCAAAACCACCGCAAAAAAATCTGCTATTGCTACAAAAACATCAGCTAAGGTGTCTGCTAAATCAGCAGCAAAGAAATCTTCAAAAGGCGAAGCCAAAACATCGGCTAAACCATCTGCAAAATCTTCAGCCAAGTTGTCTAGCAAAGCAGGCGGTAAGCAGGCCGTGCTCAAGGTGTCTGGCAAAGCAGGCCGCACTACCAAACTGTCAGCACGCGAGGCAAAAATGTCACGCGGTGCCATGCGCGCCAATTTGCGCGGCGGCAAGGCCGTGCAAGCTATGGAGCGCGTGGTGATTCGCGGTAAAAATGGCAAGCGCACCGTAGTTATGCGCCCAGTGCGTACCGTGCAAGTAGTGCAAGCCGTGGCCCCTACGCCCCCGCGCCTATCTTTTGGCCAAATGGCCGGCTTGCATGGCATGCAAGACGAGCTAGATTTAAAGTCCAGTGTTGCACTGGTATTGGACCAAGATACGCGCGAAGTGTTGTTTAGCAAAAATGATTCTGTGGTACTGCCGATTGCATCGCTCACCAAGCTGATGACCGGTGTGGTGGTTAGCGAAGCGCGCCTAGACATGAACGAGGCCATCACTATTACCCAGGACGATGTGGACACCGAAAAAGGTAGCCGCTCGCGCCTGAAGGTGGGCACCCAGCTCACCCGTGGCGAGCTGATGCTACTGTCGATGATGAGCAGCGAAAACCGCGCCGCCCATGCCTTAGGCCGCACCTATCCCGGTGGCATGGACCGTTTTGTGCAACACATGAATGTGCGGGCATCGCAGCTGAACATGCGCGATACACGTTATGTAGAACCCACTGGCTTGTCAAGCCGTAACCAAAGCAGCGCACAAGACTTAGCTACCTTGGTGGCACATGCGTCTAATAACAGCCAATTGCGTGAGCTGTCTACTGCGCAAGAGCACCAAGTGGCGGTGGGCGAGAAAACTTTAAATTTTGTTAACACCAACCGTTTAACGCGTAACCCCGAGTGGGAGATTGGTCTACAAAAAACTGGCTACATCTCAGAAGCTGGGCAATGCTTGGTAATGCAAACCAAGATTGCAGGCCGCAAGCTGATCATGGTCTTTTTAGATTCTGCTGGCAAGCTTAGCCGCTTGGGTGACGCTGAGCGTGTGCGCCGCTGGGTAGAAAACAAAACTGCTGGCGCACCTGCTGTATCGCCAGTGAGCGTTAGCACTAAGCCTGCGCAGGGCTGAAACAGCGTTGGTTGATGCGGCTACTAACCTAACCACGTCTGCCCTCACCAATATAGTCTTCGGAGTGAAGCGTTTGTAGCCACAAGTCCAGCTGATTGTGCAAGCAAAGCAATGACATCAAGCATTGCCAAAAGCTAATAATGCAAAGAGTTATAAAAAGCCGTGGTGCTATTAATTTAATAGCTAAATAAGCAATGAATACTTGGACTATGAGCCAATTAGGCTGGTAAAAGGGTAAAAGTCTTTACTTGCAGTCGCTAGCAATAGCATCATCAGCTCGCTTGACGGATGCAGCACGCTCAGCCTCGCCCATGATCTCGCGCTCGCCTTTGTCGTTGGTGGTTGCCATCCGCGTGCCTGAGTTCAAGGTGAGCTTAGATTTTTTAGCGCGTGCGCAATTGTCAGCTTTGGCCACTTGCTGTTTTTCAAGCTCGGCCTTTTGTTTGGCTACCTCGGCTGCTTCCAGCTCTTTTTTCTTCTTCTCTAAGGCCGGGTCGCCGCTGCCTGCACCACTGGCGCCAGCGCGCGGGGCTGATGCTGACGGGCTAGGGCGGCCGGCTGTGGTCACTGCAGCGCCTGTGGCAGCTGCAGTAGCGTCTTCTTTGGACTGCACCGGTGCTGCTGCACGTGCGCCTGATGGTCGTTTAAAAATGCTTTTCTCAGGCACTTCAGACGCCGGCGCTTGGTCGCTAAAAATTCGGCGGCCGTCTTTGTCTGTCCATCCCCACTGCGCATGGGCTGCGCTGGTTAAGCCGAGGCCAAGATACGCCACAAGTACAAACAGTTTGAACAAATTATTAGCTTTGATTTTCATGCCATTAGTGTAGCGTGGCCAGTGCTCAGAAAATAGCCCGTATTGCGCGGCACAATGCCGCTTAAGCCCACAACACAACCACTGGTCGCGCGCCCACATTACCCATAACGCACCAAAGCCTCTAGGGTTTACCTGCCAAAAGCGCTAGGGTTTACACCAGTCTTGTAACTGGACGCGGGTACAATCAGTTTTTTGGAGCCTTCACTATGCGCCTGCTTGGCAAAGCACTGACATTTGACGACGTTTTGCTCGTCCCCGCCTTCTCCGAAGTTCTGCCCAAGGACACCTCTCTTGCGACCCGTTTGTCGCGCAATATTTCGCTTAATTTACCACTGGTATCCGCTGCGATGGACACGGTGACTGAAGCCCGTTTAGCCATCGCTATGGCGCAAGAGGGCGGCATGGGCATAGTGCACAAAAACCTTACCGCCAAAGAGCAAGCCGCCCAAGTGCGCAAGGTCAAACGCCACGAGTCTGGCGTGCTGCGCGACCCGGTGGTGATTCCGCCAGACTTTAAGGTACATCAAGTGATTGAGCTGTCTGAGCAACTGGGCGTGAGCGGCTTTCCGGTGGTGGACGGCGGCAAAGTGGTGGGCATAGTTACCGCGCGCGATTTGCGTTTTGAAACCCGCATGGACGTGATGGTGAAAGACATCATGACCCCGCGCGAGCGCCTAGTCACCGTGCCCCTAGGCGCGCCACTGGCCGATGCCAAAGCACTGATGAACAAACACCGCCTAGAGCGCGTGTTGGTGGTCAACTCAGCTTTTGAGCTCAAAGGCTTGGTCACTGTCAAAGACATTACCAAGCAAACCAGCTTTCCTAACGCCGCGCGTGACGACCAAGGCAAGCTGCGCGTAGGCGCGGCCGTAGGCGTGGGCGATGGCACCGAGGAGCGCGTAGCCGCCTTGGTAGAAGCGGGCGTAGACGCGCTGGTGGTAGACACGGCGCACGGCCACAGCAAAGGCGTGATCGAGCGCGTACGCTGGGTTAAAAAGAACTACCCACACATCGACGTGATTGGCGGCAACATTGCCACTGGCGCAGCCGCGCTGGCGCTGGTAGAGGCGGGTGCTGATGGGGTAAAAGTTGGCATTGGCCCCGGCAGTATTTGCACCACCCGCATCGTCGCAGGTGTGGGCGTGCCGCAGATTATGGCCATTGACAGTGTGGCCACTGCATTGCGCGGCACCGGCGTGCCCTGCATTGCCGACGGCGGCATTCGCTATAGCGGTGACATTGCCAAGGCGATTGCAGCCGGTGCATCTACCGTGATGATGGGCGGCATGTTCGCTGGCACTGAAGAAGCGCCCGGCGAAGTGGTATTGTTTCAAGGCCGAAGCTACAAAAGCTATCGCGGCATGGGCAGCATAGGTGCCATGCAGCAGGGCAGCGCCGACCGGTATTTTCAAGAGTCATCAACCGGCAACCCCAATGCCGACAAACTAGTGCCCGAAGGCATCGAAGGCCGCGTGCCTTACAAAGGCTCGGTGGTCAGCATCATCTTCCAGATGGCGGGCGGCTTGCGCGCCAGCATGGGCTACTGCGGCTGCCCCACCGTGGCTGACATGCAAAACAAAGCTGAGTTTGTCGAAATCACCACTGCAGGCATCCGCGAAAGCCATGTGCACGACGTGCAAATCACCAAAGAAGCGCCGAATTATCGGGCGGAGTGATACTTACGAATACCTTGCCAGTTTGTAATACACTAATTTCAACCTGCATCCCAAAAATTGCTCACCATAATGCGCTTAATTAAATAAAGGTTTGCTATGTTGCTTGATGACCTAAGACAAATGAAACCCGCTCTTGAATCTATGGCGCTGCGTTGCGGTGCCAAGCGACTGCGCGTTTTTGGGTCAGTTGCCCGCCGTGTTGAGCGGCCAGATAGCGATGTAGATTTTTTAGTTGTGACAAATAC
>JANOSN010000815.1:0-9292 GCA_031415895.1 Polaromonas sp.
TGTGGCTTACCCCTATGCCAACCGGGCCTTTGGCCCTGACTGGTTGTCACAAGGGTAAGCCACACCATCGCGCTTGTAGTCGGCTGAGGGTCGTGTGCGCGAATTGTCGCTGCGGTTGAGGTCTCCACAAACCCCGCCCCGCGTGTCTTCACAGCATCGACCAGGGTGCAGCGGTGGGATCTTATCGATGGGGAAACTGCAGCGAGGTGCGGCTCACCAACTCAAGATGACTACTACCTGCCGCGCGTTTTCGCGGAAGTTTCCCCAGCGATATGTCCCGCCGCCCGCCACGGCTAAACAACGAGCTAATGCATTGCCAAAGGGAAGTTAAAAAGAACCCAGAGAAAGCTGTACCATTAAGCCATGGCCCAATACCAACTCAGTGTTCAAGTACAGCCCGAGTACTTGGCCGACCAGTCCGCGCCCGAGCAAGGGGTGTACACCTTTGCCTACACTGTCACCATTACCAACACCGGCAAAGTGCCCGCGCAGCTGATCTCGCGCACTTGGAGCATTAACGACGCGGATGGCCGCAACGACAAAGTTAAAGGCTTGGGCGTAGTGGGCGAGCAGCCATTGCTCAAACCCGGTGAGAGTTTTCAGTACACCAGCGGCTGCCGCTTGCGAACGCCCACGGGCACCATGCACGGCAGCTATTTTTGCGTGGCCGAAGATGGCGAAAAGTTTGATGCTGACATCCCCATGTTTGTACTGGACGCCCTCAGCGCACTGGGTGGCAAACCCACCATGCATTAAGTGAGCCAGCTTTGGGTGAGTTTGACCTGATTAAAAGCTATTTTCAGCGCGCCTATGTGCCCGGGGACGGCGTGGTGCTGGGCATTGGCGACGACTGCGCTTTGCTTACCCCGCGTGCTGACATGCAGCTGGCCGTGAGCAGTGACATGCTGGTAGAGGGGCGGCATTTTTTGTCCACCGTATCCCCCGAGGCACTGGGCCACAAAGCACTGGCGGTGAACTTAAGTGATTTGGCCGCTTGCGGTGCCAAACCTTTTGCTTTTACCTTGGCTCTGGCGCTGCCGCGTGTTGACACTGCATGGCTGCACGGTTTTTCAAAAGGCATGTTTGCACTGGCCGATGCGCATGGCTGCGCGCTGGTGGGCGGCGACACCACGCAAGGGCCCCTCAACATTTGCATCACCGTCATGGGCCACGTGCCCAGCGGCCAAGCGCTGCTGCGCAGTGGTGCGCAGCCGGGTGACGATATTTACATCAGTGGCAGCGTGGGCGATGCGCGGCTAGCGCTAGAGGTGTTTCGCGGTAATGTGCAGGCGGGCACGCAGATCAGCGCCGACGCGTTTGCCCAGGCGCGCGAGCGCATGGAGCGCCCTACCCCGCGCGTAGCTTTAGGCCAAGCCTTGCGCGGTGTGGCTACGGCAGCCATTGACGTAAGCGATGGGCTGCTGGGCGACCTAGGGCATATTTTGCAAGCCAGTGGATGTGGCGCCGAAATTGCTATTGATAGCGTAGCAGCATGTTCAATATTTACTTGGACTACGCACAGTTTATCGGTACAAATGTGCCGTGAGATGACCGCTGCTGGTGGCGACGACTATGAGCTGGTTTTTACCGCACCCCCCAGCGCCCGTAACGCTGTAGCCCAAGCCGCCGCCAGCGCCACCACCCCCGCCAAGCGCATTGGCCGCATTACCGCTGAGCGGGCTTTGGTGCTGCGCGATGCTGATGGCGCGCTCGTGGCTAATACGTTTGCGTCGTTTGACCACTTTGCTGCATAGCCAATCTGCAATTACAAATTGTCGCTGGCTAAGGGCTAAACCGAAGCAGATAACTGTAACTGCACGCGCCGCGCAGCTTGACTCAAACCGCCATAACCCCAGTCACTGGCAGGCAGCTCGCGCACGATGACATAGCTGGCCTCGTGCAAAGTTTGGCCACTGGTGCTGAGCTGACGCTGCAGCTCAGCGTGGGCCGCGTGAATAAACTGCGCTTTTTCATCGGGCGTGTTGGTACCCGCGGTGATGCTGATTTCTAAGCACGCAATGGGTTGCGTAGCGTCGCGCCCGCCGACCATGTAACGCGCTGCGGGTAGGTCGTCAATCACCACCACGGTGACCACGGGTTTTTTGTGCAGCACCTGCGCGGTAATGTGGGTTAGCGCTGCGCCTAGGGCGGCGTAGCGCTCGGGGTTAAGCAAGGGGGCTACTTGCAGACGTAAAGTTGGCATGACTTTAAGCGCCTAACCGCAATGTGCGCTGACCTGCGCCTAGGCGCACGCTGGCATGCTGTCCAAAGTTGTGCACCACCCGTCTAGCCATGCGGACCACGCTGGCCCAAAAAATTTGCGTTGTCTCGCGGCGCACTACCAGTGCACGGGTTCGCGCGCTTTGCGAAATTTGCAAATAATCTTGATGGCGTAAGTCTGATGCCAGTGGATGCAATAAGGTGCCGGTCTGAAAAGTGGTTTGAACTGTAGGGCGCATGGTCTACTCCTTGTAAATCCCTCAGTAGCCTTTGCGCTTAATCTGCGCACTGTGGACTGGGAATGGCTCTACTGTAGGCATTGACGCGGGTGTCGGAAACTAGCTACACTGCACTATGCTTTTGCATTTTTTGCAAAAGCAATCTTTTAACAAAACATTACTTATCTGACACTTTCAGCATGGATTTAGACGATGTAGCCCTGTTTGCACGGGTGGCTGAGCTAGGCTCGCTGTCAGCTGTGGCGCGCGAGCGCGATGCGCCCGTCAGCTTGGTGTCGCGCGCTATTACGCGGCTAGAGGCGCAGCACAAAGTGCGCCTGCTGCACCGCTCCACCCACGGCCTGTCACTGACCGAGCCTGGCATGGCGCTGCTAGAGCATGGCAAAAAAATGCTGCTCAATTTGGCAGATTTAAAAGCTGAATTTGCTACCAACCAAGGCGTGGTCGAAGGCACGGTGCACATGGGCGTGAGCCCTGCCATGGCCAACTATGTGATTGTGCCCAGCTTGCATGCACTGGCTGTGCAGCACCCGCAGCTGGGCATTGAGCTGCACGTAGACGACCGTGCTATCGACCTGGCGCGCCAAGGCATTGATTTTGCTATTCGCACCGGGGCGCTGGGCTCAGACAATTTGGTGGCGCTCGTGATTGGGCAGCACGGGCGGCGCATGTATGCCACGCCGGGCTATCTGCAGCGCCACGGCACACCGCGCACAGTGGCTGATTTAGACCAGCACCGCTTGATTACTAACAGCGTGATCCCTGCATTTAACCGCTGGCCTTTTATCGTAGATGGACAAGCCGTGCTGTACCAGCCGCGTGGCCACTACCGCGCCAGCTCTACTGGGGTGATGATGCGCATGGCGCTGGAAGGGCTGGGCATTGTGCGCGGTAACACCGCTATTTGCGACCCCTTGGTGCGCAGCGGCGAGCTGGTGTATGTGCTGAACGAATTGGTAGAGTCACCCATCGTACCGATTAACGCCGTGATGCTGCAAGAGCGCCACCGCAGCCCTAAAGTGCGGGCTTGCATTGATTTTTTTGCCCAATGGTTGCAAGGCCACGGCATGCAAGTGATGCCCACCCCGTGTGCGCCCCAGCTCCCCACAGCCGCTAAAAAATAAAAACCACGCGCTAAACTATAAACATGTCAGACCCCACCCCTTCGCCACTAAGCCATGCCGACAGTGCACAAGCCGCATTACCGTTTAGCGCGCCAGTGCCTTTGTCGGCTCTAACTGACACAGCAGCTACCGCACCACCGGCTACCGCGCCTTCAGTGCGCCCTAGCGTGCTGCGGCCTACCGTGCGGTTCATGCTGTCGCACCCAGCGCACCTCATTGCGCTAGGTTTTGGCTCAGGCCTATCGCGCGTGGCGCCCGGCACCGCTGGCACGCTGTGGGCGTGGGCAGCTTTTGCGGTGATGCAGTTGTATTTAGCGCCGCTGCAAATTGCCTGGGTCATCGCAGTGTCGCTGCCTATTGGCTGGTGGGCTTGCACCGTGTGCGCACGCCATATGCGCGTGATGGACCCCGGCAACATTGTGTGGGACGAGGTACTGGCCTTTTGGATTATCTTGTGGTTTATCGCGCCCGCAGGCATCTGGGCGCAACTGGCGGCGTTTGCATTGTTCCGGTTTTTTGATGCAGTCAAACCTGGCCCTGTGGCCTGGGCTGACGCATTGTTCAAAGGCTTTAATGCCAAGGGCGGTTTTGGTATTATTTTTGACGACTTGGTTGCCGCGGCCTGCACGCTGCTGGTGATTGCGCTGTACAGGTTTTAAAGCATGACAACAACTAACGCAAGCCCTATGCTATTAAATTCAGAGCTAGTTGAGCAGTATTTACTTGGACTACTGGCCCAAAAGCTTACCAAAGACGGCTACAAACTGGCCACGGCCGAGAGCTGCACCGGCGGCTTGATCAGCGCAGTGTGCACATCCGTCAGCGGCTCGTCTGACTGGTTTGACAGCGCGTTTGTCACTTATTCCAACCACGCTAAAACCGTGCAACTAGGTGTCGATCCCCAGCTCATTGCCGAGCACGGTGCTGTAAGCGAGCCAGTAGCCCGCGCCATGGCGTTTGGCGCAGCGCGCCGCTCGGGTGCGCAGGTTAGCATCGCCGTCACTGGCGTAGCAGGCCCCACAGGCGGCAGCGCTGCCAAGCCCGTAGGGACCGTGTGGTTTGGCTTTAGCCTGCATGGCACGCTGCACAGCGAAGTACGCCACTTTGCAGGCGACCGCGCAGCCGTGCGCGAGGCTACGGTGCGCTACGCGCTGCAGCGCGTGCTGGTGTTGCTAGAGGATGATCCGCACGTTTAGCCATGCACACCATGGCGCACTGATTGCCATGGGTTTTCAGCGCAGCGGGCTGCGCGCAGGTAGTTTGCGTGTCTGCCCAATAGACAACAAAAAGAAATCATTCTCGCCTACCCCTTGGTCTTTGCGCGCAGCAGCCAGCTCTTTGGGTGGCTGGTCTAGCGATTCATCAGTCAGTTCAAAAGTGCCCCAGTGCACGCCCACACTGCGCTTGGCTTTTAAATCTTTATGAACCTGCACGGCCTCTGCGGGATTAAGGTGCTGATCTTGCATGAACCAACGCGGCTCGTAGGCGCCCACTGCAATTAAGGCAATATCGAAGCCGCCACCCAATGCAGCAGTTTGGCGCGATGCAAAGCGCTGCTGCGTATCCACAAAGTCTTTGCTGTAACCCGTATCACCGCTGTAATACCAATGGAAATCTGCTCCAAAAATTGACCAGCCACCCCACAGCGTTTGGCTGCGGTCACCCAAACTGCGTGCGGTCCAATGCTGTACAGGCGTCAAGTTAAATTCCACGCCTTTCTCCACCACGCTGTCCCACCAATCGAGCTCTTTCACCGTTGTAATGCCCTGTTTAGAAAACCAATCTTTCAATCCCAAGGGCACGATAAAAAGTGGCGCACCTCCCGACTGCTGAGCCAACGCACTGACCGAATTAAAATCCAAATGGTCGTAATGGTTATGCGATATCAAAACCACATCAATGCGAGGCAAATCTGCCAGCGCTATGCCCGGTGGCTGCGCTCGTTTAGGCCCTGAAAACTGCACTGGCGAGGCGCGCTCGGAAAAGATGGGGTCGGTCAGCACATTCAGTCCACTGGCCTGCACCAGCATGGTGGCGTGGCCCACCCAGGTGATGGCGGGTTGCATCATCTCTGGCAGCGCAGAGGGTGCATCGCCCCCCCAACTAGCCAGCTTGGCTGAGAAGCCGGCTTTGATTGCATTGCTTCTGATAAATTCTAGATCAGCGCTCACTTGTGGCGTGGGCATCTCGGGAGGTTTGGGAAAGCCACCGCGCAGGCGCTCTACTTGCCAACGAAAAAAAGCTGCGCCACCTTTGGTAGCCGAAGTTATGTAATTGTTTTTGAAACCCTCTGGCGTGTGGTGTGGCTTGGATGCGTTGTAATACGGGTTCGCATAGGCAGCGCATCCCATCAAAGATATTGCGCAAGCAGCAAGCATCGTCCAGCGGATACATTTATCTTGCAATGAATTTTTCACGAATTTCTGGTGCCCAAATCCTTTATTGTGGAAAACTTAAATGAATTACACAATCGTTTAACTGTGCATAGCAGAGTCTCAAGAACGAATATCGATATGCTAGAAAGCTTTAGGTAGTGCTGTAGCCAAAAAATCGTAGACTGCACGGATGCGTTGGTTGGTGCGAATTTCACGGTGCACCGTCAGCCATATGGGCAGAGGTGGTATCTTCATAGTGGGTAGCAAGGGCACTACTTGCGCGTCAGTTCGAATCATAAAGTCCGCAACAAACCCTATACCTAAGCCCGCTTGCACTGCGCGCCAGTAGGCCATGCGGTCGTCTGTACGAAAAGCAAAATTCCCTTTGTCCACTGCGTAACCTAATGCGGCAAACCCTTTGATGATTTGATCGCCTTGGTCATCGCCCACCAACTCGTGGTTCATTAAGTCTTGCATCTGCTTGGGTATGCCGCGCCGTCGCAAATAGTCGTTGTGCGCGCAGGCGCACACCCGCACCTCACCTATGCGTTTGGCGATCAAACTGCTCTGGTCTGGGCGTGCCATACGCAATGCAATGTCTGCCTCGCGCCTGAGCAAATTGCTCACTGCATCACTGGCCAGCACCTCCACTTGGATATCGGGCAGCACCAAGCGCATCTGCGCCAAAATACTGGGCAACAAAACACAAGCCACTGTCTGACTGGCAGTAATGCGCACCGTTCCGCCCAAGTTGCTGGTCTCGGCGCAGGCATTACGCAGCAGCTGATCAGCCCCCGTTTCCATGGCGCGCGCCGACTCTGCTAAACGTTCGGCCATTTGGGTTGGCAGCAACCCTCGCCCTGTGCGCTCAAACAGCACCACATCCAATTGCGTCTCTAGCTCCGAGATGTGCCGCCCGATGGTTGGCTGACTCACATGCGTAGCCCGCGCAGCAGCCAACAAACTGCCGTGGTCAAGAGCCGCCAAGAATGAGCGAATCAAAGTCCAGTCAAATTTGTTATTCATTTATGTAATCCTGTTATTGATCAATAGGTAATTGTGAAATACCAATTTCATTTTGATAATACAGCACATCAACACATGAGGATAGCGAAATGGTAGCTTTAGAAACTCACTCCCCGCACAAGACGTTGCCCAAATTTAATAGTTTATTGCCGCGCACCCACAGCATGGTTGCGCCGCTTTATTGGGTAGGTTTGGCGTTGCTGATCATCTCAATTCCCACATTGGCGCTGACGCTTTTAGACGGTCGCCAGCTTCAAGGCGTAAGCGTTTGGCTAAAGCCTTTTAAATTTCAAATCTCCACCGGTGTGTATTTACTCACGCTGGCTTTGTTCATGGTGTGGCTACCTGCACAGGCACTGCGCACCAAAAAAGCACGCTATGTTGTGTGGAGTGCGGTGATCTCGGGATTGTTTGAAGTGGCTTACATCACGGTGCAAGGCAGTCTGGGTCTGGCATCGCACTACAACTTGAGTTCACGGTTTTTTGCCAATATGTACACGCTGATGGGCATTGGGGCTGTGGTGCTGGTTAGTGCATCACTGGTGCTGGGTATTTTGATTGCCCGCAGCCAGAATTATGAATTGCCCGCTCCGCTCAAGCTGGCCGTAGTGCTAGGTCTGATTTTGACTTTTGTGATTGGCACGGGGTTTGGTGGTTACCTCAGCGCGCAGCGGGCGGGACACTGGGTAGGCGGCGTGCTCAGCGACAGCGGTGGATTGCCACTGGTGAAATGGTCGCGCAGTGGAGGCGACTTGAGGGTGGCACACTTTTTTGGTATCCACGCCATGCACTTTATTCCTGCGTTTGCATTTGCGCTTCACCTAGCGGGCACCAAACAGATGGCGCAGATGACGCAGACGCGTGCAGTCAAAGCTGTTTGGATTTTCGCTATCGCATTCACTGGTTTTTGTACTTGGACTTTTGTTCAAGCGCTACGTGGCCTGCCATTTCTGGCTTAACCTTTCATTTATTTTTACTCAACGCAACCTTGAAGGAAAACACCATGCAACGCCGTAACTTTATTCGCTTAGTCGGTGGCGGTACCATCACCGCTGCTACGCTAGTCACCACCGCTTCGCTTACTGGCTGCGCGTCTGGTGCCTTTCCTGATGCCGCTGTCGAGGCTTGGCAAGGCCCTGGCTCTGAGACAGACCCGCGCCGCCGTGCGCTGGCCTACGCCATCACAGCGCCCAACCCGCACAATTTGCAACCTTGGTTAGTAGACTTGCGCCAGCCAAATACGATCATCGTTAAAACCGACCCGCAACGTGTACTGGCAGAGACCGACCCTTATGGAAGGCAAATTTTGATAGGCCATGGCGCTTTTATTGAATTACTGGTGATGGCTTTGGCCAAAGAGGGGTTGGAGTCCCAAGTCACGCTGTGGCCACAAAATGAGTTACCCGCTGACCTCAAGGCGTGGGACGCCCGCCCAGTGGCGCACATTGCCATCAGCAAGACTGGTACTGCAGTTGCACCAGATGCACTGTTTGACCATATCTTAAAACGCCACACGCCTAAAAGCGACTATGACACAGCGCGTATGGTCAGCCCCGCCACATTGAAAGCTCTGACGGACAGTAATCAAGCTACGAGTGTTGCGGTGGGCGGCACAGTGGATACCGCGCAGTTAGCTGTGATGCGAGATCTGTGCTGGCAGTCTGCGCAGGTTGAACTACTAACTCCGCGCACCTATTTAGAAAGCTCAAAACTTCTGCGTATTGGACCTGACGAAATTCTCAAAAACCGTGATGGTATTTCTATCAACAGTACTTTTGTGCGCCTAGCTGCTGCAGTGGGCATGGTCGACCGCAACGCGCCATTAGCCGAAGGCAGCGCTGCATATAAATCAGCCATGGGGCGCTTTGAAGGACACAGCCGCAGTGCCATGGGTTTTGTCTGGATCACCACGGCAGGCAACTCACGTAGCCAGCAAATTGAAGCGGGCCGCGCGTATGTGCGCATGCAACTCAAGGCTGCAGAGCTTGGCGTAGGCGTGCACCCCATGAGCCAAGCCCTGCAAGAATTTGCGGAAATGAAGCCGCATTATGAAAAAGTGCACCAGCTGATTTTGGGTAAATCAGCGCCACGCACTGCGGGTGATGCCACCGTGCAAATGTTTTGCCGATTAGGGTTTACCGACGGCCCTGCACCCGCCACACCGCGCAGGCCATTGGCGCGTTTTGTACAGACTTAATGCTTGTTCCGCAATCTCCGCGCGTGCGCGGATAGAAACCCTGCTATTTCAATGTGCCACGATGCTGTACCCTCTGCGTATTGGGTTTATAAGTATTGAGTATTTGAGGGG
>JANOSN010000816.1:0-3014 GCA_031415895.1 Polaromonas sp.
GCAGCTGCCCGCCACGCATTCCATGATTTCAGGTGCGCCCGTGCCAAAGGTCAGCTGGCTGGCCAGCACCACGCCGACTGACTTTTTGGTGCCATCAGCCGAGGTAAAACTGTGGCTGACGCATTTGCCGTCAAAGTAGACATTGGCCTTGGTGGTGAGGGCGACGTTGGAGATATGTTCGGTAGTCATTGGGGTACTTTGGGGATAGAGTGGGTGGAGGGTGTTTAGCCCTAGATTTTACGGTGTGCGCGTGGGGTCAATGCGGCTGGAACTGGCTGTGAGGCCAAGCAGAGCATGGTTTTAGCAAAGTTAAATCATGGAATATGCTTGTAATGCCCGTTTTTACTGTTCAACCAGCTACTCTTTTTGTAGCGTCTTGGTTGCTTAGCTTGGACGGGCTACGGGACATCTCGCTGCAAAATTTCTGAAAACACGCACGGACTTCGGGCGCGCGAGGCTGGCTTTTGCACCGCGCGCCTTTCTACAATTTTCCATCGAGACGCTCCCGCCGCTCACCCTGTTCCTTGTTGTAGTTGAGGGCACGCTAGGTTGAGTGTGTAGTCTCGGTCGCCAACGTCACCATCTTGGCTTGTGACTCCCGACCCACATCGGAGCGCGTCCCAGAGCAACGAGATGAGCAAAAAATAAGCAAAACAGGCCAAAGTCCAAGCAACTACTGCTCAGCCAGCTACGAAATTAATAGTACCTAGTGTGCAGTTATTTAACAGAATGTGCACCCTGCAGCTTAGCCAAGGCATTGTCAAAAGTACCTAAAGGCGTATGCCCCGCATGCTTAGCAATTTCTAGCACCAAGCAATCTGAAAACCCCAGCGTAGGCTTATGTTGAAAATGCGCCAGTGCGGCTGTGACGGTATCGGCATCTTGCAGCACAAGGCTCTCATGGCCGAGCAGCATTTCAAGGATGGTGATTTGCTGTTTAGCAGTGCGCTCATAAACCGAGCCTAGTACCCAAAGCGTTTCGGCCAGCACCAAGTGGGAAACCCAAGCACCTCTGGCAATAAATTTGTCTGCTGCGGCGGCTTGCTTAGTGTCGTCGCGAGCTAGCAGGCGTACCAGCACATTGGTGTCAATCGCGAGCATAGCGCCGCTTCATGTGGGCTTGAATACCTTGTTTGAGTTCAGCCAAGCTCTTGGGCGCTGGCTTGCCAGTAGGCAGGTCGTCAAAAGCGGCGGTATGAATATCTTGCGTGCTAAAGCGCACGGCCCTTTTAACGATGATGTGGTCGCCTTGCAGCGTCCATTCAATTAGCGAGCCAGGTTTAATGCCCAAGGCGTGCCGAATGGCTGCGGGCACTGACACTTGGGACTGGGATGTGAGCTTGGTTTGGTGTTGCATCATGATAATATCATAGCGTATTACCGGGGTAATGTAAAACACTCTTCCACACTTTTATATTCACTCACCAGCTGCAAACTTAAACTTTAGCTGCCAAACCAATGCGGTCAAAGAACCGGCCTATCTCATCCGCCGCACGCTCTGGCGTTTCGTAGTGCACAAAATGCCCGGCGTCGGGCGCAAAGCTCAGCTCAAGATCGGTAAAAAACTCGGGCAGCCTGTCCGTCCACGACTGCTTAAAAAGCGGATCGTGCGCACCCCAGAAGACTTGGGTGGGTGTGTGGATGGGCGGTGGCGGCGTGGTGCTGCCTTCGATGACGGCCATGCGGCCTTCGTGGTTGCTCAGGTACCAATTGAAGCCGCCTTGCAAATTGCCCGGCTTCATAAAATTGTCCACCCACAGCTCCAGCTCAGTGTCAAACGCATCTTTGCGGTGCGACCAGTGTCGCAAAAAGTTCAGCAGGTAGATGCGGCAGGCATCGCGGGACGAGCCCACCAGCTCTGCCGCCCACGGCATTTGGTGAAAGAACTGGTACCAGGTCTCCAGCAGGTGGCGCGGCTCCACCCAGCGCGCACCGATGCCGGGATACGCGCAGTTAAAGAAGAACAGCCCCTGCACGCGCTCGGGCGCACGCCGGGCGATCACCTGCGCCACAAAGCCGCCCACGTCATGCGCCACGATCCCAAAGCGCTCCAAGCCCAGCCGGTCGGCCAGCGCCAGAATATCG
The DNA here is from genome assembly GCA_031415895.1 of Polaromonas sp. GTDB lineage: Bacteria > Pseudomonadota > Gammaproteobacteria > Burkholderiales > Burkholderiaceae_C > JAAFIP01. The sequence goes on from JANOSN010000816.1 coordinate 2,086, forward strand.
GTAGCCAACGCATCCGGCGTGGCGTCCTTGGCAGGCTGCATCGCCGTCTTTTGCGTATCGCCAAAGCCCCGAAAATCCGGCGCAATCAAGTCAAACCTGCCCACCAGCCGCGACATGACTGGCAGCCAAACGTGCGACCACTCTGGCCAGCCGTGCAGGAGTATCAGCGGCGTGCCCGCGCCGCCGCGTAGGTAGTGTGTGCGGAGGTTGTTGATGTCTGCGAAGTGGGAACTGATTTGAGGCATTTGTGAGCTCTTCTGTGCGACGTATCGGTGGCTTGCATCTTGCCGCAAGATATCCCCCTTGACGCAGCGGTCACGCGCCCGTCTTGACCGAGCCATCGGCCAAGGTAAAACTGTGGCTGACGCATTTGCCATCAAAGTAGACATTGGCTTTGGTGGTGAGGGTGACGTTGGAGATGTGTTCGGTAGTCTTTGGGGTAACTTTAGCAATAGTGTGAGAGGGAGATTACAACCCCTAGATTTTACGGGGTGCACGGGCTGTTATGCGGCTTAGCTTGTTTAACTCCCCCTTTGCAATGCATTTCTTCGTTGATTAGCCGTGGCGGGCGGCGGGACATATCGCTGGAGAAACTTCCGCGAACACGCGCGGCAGATGGTAGTTATCTGTAGTTGGTGGGCCGCACCTCGCTGCAGTTTCCCCATCGATAAGATCCCACCGCTGCACCCTGGTCGATACTTTTAAAGGCACGCGGGGTGGAGTTTGTACGCCGCTTTCTGCTGCACGTCCTGCCCAGGGGGGTCAAACGGATTCGCCACTATGGGTTGCTGGCGGCGGGGTGTAAGTCGGTCAAATTGGTGCAGGCCCGAGCGGCGTTGGCCATGCCTGCACCGAACCCGCTAGCTACCGAGTCAGTCATCGACTTCATGCGCCGCATCAAGGCGATGGACGTGTTGCAATGCCCATGC
>JANOSN010000817.1:0-1517 GCA_031415895.1 Polaromonas sp.
GCTACCCCTCAGACACTGACAGCGTTGACGTGTTCAAGAAAATTACCCCCTAGCCAGCCAGAAGCCGCAAGAATGTAATCGCGCTACACCGCCAAATGTATTTTGGCGGCTGAAATTTAGACCAAAACTCTCAAGCCTTCAAATAATCCACTCGCCCGCCTAACCAGCGGGCGATGTGCTTTTCGGCCAGGTCTTTGTGTTGATCTAGCATGATGGGGGCTAAGTCGCGGGCGGTTTGTAGTAGCTGGGTGTCGGTGGTCAGGTCGGCAAAACGCAGCAAAGCCGCGCCAGATTGCCTGGCACCTAAAAACTCACCGGGGCCGCGAATTTCTAGGTCTTGTTTGGCGATTTCAAAACCGTCGTTGCTTTGCGCCATGACCTTCAGGCGGGCGCGGGCGGTCTCGCCCAGCTTGCCGCTCTCGCCTGTGCCGTACATCAGCACGCAGGCCGATGCTGCAGCGCCGCGCCCTACGCGGCCGCGCAGCTGGTGTAACTGGGAGAGGCCAAAGCGCTCGGCGTGTTCAATCACCATGAGCGACGCGTTGGGTACGTCCACACCCACCTCAATGACGGTGGTGCTGACCAGCACTTGCATGTGGCCGCTGGTAAACAGCGCCATTACGGCTTTTTTGTCGGCCGGGGGCATGCGCGAATGCAGCAGGCCCACCATGATGGGGCGGCGCTGGGCTTGGCTGTCTGCCGTAGCAGGCAGGCTCACGTAGCCTTGTAGCGCGCTGCTGAGTTCTTCGTGGGTTTGTGTGGCGTTGGTTAAATCCAGCGCTTCGCTCTCTTCAATCAACGGGCACACCCAGTAGACTTGCCGCCCTGCGTCGATTTGTGATTTGATGCGCTGCACCACCTCGTCACGCCGTGCATCGCTAATCACTTTGGTAACAATAGGCGTGCGGCCGGGCGGCAGCTCGTCGATGGTGGACACCTCCAGGTCAGCGTAGTAGCTCATGGCCAGTGTGCGCGGTATGGGGGTGGCGGTCATCATCAGCAGGTGCGGCTCTAGGGTGATAGGTTTAGTGGCATTTGCTATATTATTAATAGCTGTCTGAGCAGTAGATACTTGGACTATGGGCTGTTTTGCTTGCGAAATGGCACTTTGCAAGGGTTGCGCGGCTATATCTACATTCACATTCACATTCATATTCATCTTTTCGCGCAACGCCAAGCGCTGCTTTACGCCAAAGCGGTGCTGCTCGTCGATGATGGCCAAGGCCAGGTTGTGAAACTGCACTTTGTCTTGAATCACCGCATGCGTGCCCACCACCAAGCCTGCTGCGCCGCTGGCAATCAGCGCCAGCATCTCGCGACGCTCTTTGGTTTTTTGGCTACCGGTTAGCCACGCCACTTGAATGCCCAGCGGCTCTAGCCAGCCAATGAGTTTGCGAAAATGCTGCTCGGCCAATATCTCGGTAGGCGCCATCAGCGCGCACTGGTAGCCTGCGCCCATGCACACCGCTGCGGCTAGCGCGGCCACCACGGTTTTGCCCGAGCCTACGTCGCCCTGC
>JANOSN010000818.1:0-1886 GCA_031415895.1 Polaromonas sp.
GCAAAAGCTGCGCGAAATTGGCATTCAGCCTGATGCGCTCTTGTGCCGTGCTGACCGCGCCATTCCGGCGGATGAGGCCGAAAAAATATCACTGTTTACTAACGTGCAGCCCGAAGGTGTGATCAGCATGTGGGACGTAGACACCATCTACAAAGTGCCGCGTATGTTGCACGAGCAGGGCCTGGATGATTTGATCTGCGACAAACTGCGCCTGACCACCAAGCCCGCTAACCTGCAGCGCTGGGACAACTTGGTGCACGCGGTAGAAAACCCTCAAGTGGAGGTCAGCATTGCCATGGTGGGCAAATATGTTGACCTGTCCGACAGCTATAAGTCACTGAACGAAGCGCTGCGCCACGCAGGCCTGAAAAACCATGCCAAAGTCAACATTGAATATGTCGACAGCGAGACCATTGACGCAGCCAGCGTAGCGCAGCTGGCCAAGTTTGATGCCATCTTGGTGCCCGGTGGCTTTGGATCACGTGGTGTAGAAGGCAAAATTGCCACTGCTCAATTTGCCCGCGAAAACAAAGTACCTTACTTGGGCATTTGCCTGGGCATGCAAGTGGCCACCATTGAATATGCGCGCAACATGGCGGGCCTGAAAGACGCCAATAGCACCGAGTTTGCGCCCACCTGCGCGCAGCCTGTGATAGCGCTGATTACCGAGTGGAAAGATGCTGACGGCAGCATCAAAACCCGCGATGCCGCATCTTACCTGGGCGGCACCATGCGCCTGGGCGCACAAAGCTCTGACGTGGCCAAGGGCACGCTGGCCCACGGCATTTATGGCGACGTAGTGACCGAGCGCCACCGCCACCGCTACGAGGCTAATGTCAACTATTTAGATACTTTGCGCAAAGCCGGTTTGGTCATCTCCGCCCTTACCCAGCGCGAGCAATTGACCGAGATTGTGGAGCTGCCGCACAGCGTGCACCCTTGGTACATTGGGGTGCAGTTTCACCCCGAATTTAAAAGCACACCGTGGGATGGCCACCCGCTATTTAACGCTTACATCAAAGCGGCGCTGGACAACCAATCTGCAACCAAACAACGCACTGCGGCTAGCGCAGCAAAGGTGGCTGCATGAAGCTGTGCAACTTTGACGTTGGCCTGGACAAACGCTTTTTTCTGATTGCCGGTACGTGTTCGATAGAGGGGCTGCAAATGTCATTAGACGTGGCAGGGCAATTAAAAGAAATCACTTCTAAGCTGGGCATACCGCTGATCTACAAAGGCTCGTTTGACAAAGCCAACCGCTCGTCGGGCAATACCAAGCGCGGTGTAGGCTTGCAAGAAGGACTGAAAATATTGGACGAAGTGCGCAAACAACTGCAACTGCCCATACTGACCGATGTGCATGAAGTAGACCAGATTGCCGAAGTAGCCAGCGTGGTGGACGTGTTGCAAACGCCAGCATTTTTGTGCCGCCAAACTGACTTTATCCGTGCAGTGGCGCAATCGGGCAAGCCAGTGAACATTAAAAAAGGCCAGTTCTTAGCGCCGTGGGACATGAAAAACGTGATCGACAAAGCGCGTGCTGCAGCCGCAGAAAAAGGCTTGCACCAAGACAACTTTTTGGCCTGCGAGCGCGGCGTAAGCTTTGGGTATAACAACCTGGTGGCCGACATGACCAGCTTGGCCGAAATGCGCAAGAGCGGCGCACCGGTGGTATTTGACGTAACGCACTCAGTACAAAAACCCGGCGGCCAAGGCACCAGCAGCGGCGGTGCCCGCGAGATGGTGCCCGTGCTGGCCCGTGCAGGCGTGGCCGCAGGCGTGGCTGGCCTGTTTATGGAAACCCACCCTAACCCGGCGGACGCATGGTCAGACGGGCCTAACGCTGTGCCACTCAGGCACATGTTGGCCTTGCTGGAGAGTCTGGT
>JANOSN010000819.1:0-3019 GCA_031415895.1 Polaromonas sp.
CGCCCGACAAGTTTGAGTCGCAGTCGGTAGCTTTTTTTGAACGCGTCGTCACTGGCTACGCCGCCCGTGCGGCAGAACAGCCCCAGCGTTTTGCCCGTATCAACGGGCACCAAGCTATTGACGCTGTGCGCGCTGACGTGCTGGCCGCCGTGCGTGCCAAAGGATTTTTGGTATGAGCGACGCCACTGACACCAGCGCTGACACCAGCGCTGACACCAGCGCCGCCACAGGCGCCACTGCCACCGACAAAGCCGCGTCCACACAACTAGCCCCGTGGCTGGCCACCCAGCGCGATGCGCTATTAGCACAGCGCGGCCATGCTTGGCTGCTGCACGGGCCGTCCGGCTTAGGCCAATATGAAATAGCGCTGAGTTTGGCCCAAGCTTGGCTGTGCGAGGCACCCGGCAAAGCCACCACTGATGCTGCCTGCGGCCAGTGCCCCAGCTGCCACATGATTGCCAGCCATGCCCATACCGACCTGGTGGTGCTCATGCCCGAGAGCTTAATGCTGGACTGCGGCTGGTCATTGAGTGAAAAAGCGCAAAAAGAAATCGACGACAAATCGCGCAAACCTAGCAAAGAAATCCGCGTTGAAGCCATGCGCGATGCCATTGAATTTGCCCAGCTCACCAGCGGGCGCGGGCGCTGCAAGGCCGTGCTGGTCTACCCGGCAGAACGCATGAACACCATCACCGCCAACGCACTGCTTAAAACCTTAGAAGAGCCGGGCGGCAAGCTGCAGTTTGTACTGGCCACCGAAGCCGCCCACCAGCTGCTACCCACCATTCGCAGCCGCTGCCAAAGCTTTGCACTGCGTTGGCCATCACAGGCTGAGTCAATTGCGTGGCTGCGCACCCAAGACGGCACTGGCAAGCTAGACGATGCAGCCCTGATAGCTGTGCTAGCCGCAGCTGGTGGCAGGCCGATGGATGCTATGCAAGTGATAGCTGCCGGAGCAATAAATACTTGGACTAAGCTGCCAAAAGCCTTGTTATTTGGCAACCTCAGCGCGGTAGACGGCTGGTCGGGTGCTCACCTGCTAGACGCCCTACAAAAGCTCTGCCACGACCTGTGGGCCGTCAAACTGGGCGCTGCGCCACGCTTTTTCAGCGCTGCTGACTTGCCCAAGCCGCCGCCCGCCCGCGCCCTGTCTGCCTGGAGCGAGCAGCTTAAAAGCTTGGCCCGCAGCATTGACCACACCTGGAAAGAACAATTGTTGATTGAAGACCTTGTAAGCCAGGCCAAGACTGCTCTAAACTCTAGGCAATAGATTCAGATCGGATACCCTACTGTATGAGCACATCAATTGGCACTGCCTCAGCCCCCCTGACCGCTGGCCCGTCCACACCGCGCCCCAGCGTCATCCAGTTGGCCATCAAAGAAAAAGCCGCTTTGTACGCGGCCTATATTCCTATCTTTACCGAAGGCGGCATGTTTATCCCCACCGCGCGCGACTACAAGCTGGGTGACGATGTGTATGTGCTGCTCACCTTGCCAGACGACCCCCAGCGTTACCCCGTGGCGGGCAAAGTAGCTTGGGTCACACCTGCACGCGCTGCGGGTAACCGCACGCAAGGCGTAGGCATCCGCTTTCCAACGGACGAAAAGTCTAAACAACTGCGCTTGAAAATTGAAGAAGTTTTAGGTGCCCATTTAGGCTCTGACAGGCCTACGCAAACCATTTGACAGGTCTGCGCTAGAAGGCTTCAGCCCAGATTGACGACAGCTAGTCAATCATTAACGGTTATCATATTCGCTATTAATTTTATAGCTAACTATGTAATAAATACTTGGACTACAGCCGGTTTTAATGGTTATTTTGCCTATTCCACCTTATGTTTACAGATTCACACTGCCACTTAAGCTTTGACGAGCTGCGCAGCCAGTTGCCGCAGATTCGGCAGGCAATGGACGCGGCCCAGGTCACGCGTGCGCTGTGCATTTGCACCACCATAGAAGAGTTTGACGATGTGCACAGCCTGGCCATGGGCTATGACAATTTTTGGTCCACCGTGGGGGTGCATCCAGACAATGAAGGCATTTACGAGCCCACATTGAATGATTTGATCGAACGCTCCCAGCGCCCCAAAGTGGTGGCCATTGGCGAGACGGGTTTAGATTATTACCAAATGGCAGAGCGCAAAGGTGGCCGCACCCTGGCTGATATGGAGTGGCAGCGCGAACGATTTCGCACTCACATCCGCGCTGCAAGTGCTACCGCGCTGCCGCTGGTCATCCACACCCGCAACGCGTCTGACGACACCTTAGCCATCTTGCGTGAAGAAATGCTGCTAGCTGGCGGGCAGGGCGCGGCAAGCGGTGTTGCAAGCGGTGGTGCAAGTGCTGTCACAGGCGCTTGCACAGGCGCTGTCACAGGGGTCTTTCACTGTTTTACCGAGAGCATGGCCGTGGCCCGCGCTGCGCTAGACTTGGGCTTTTATATTTCCTTTTCAGGCATTTTGACCTTCAAAGCAGCAGCCGAGCTGCGGGAAGTTGCCGCTTATGTGCCGCTAGATCGCTGCCTGATTGAGACCGACAGCCCGTATTTGGCACCTATGCCGCACCGTGGCAAAACCAATAACCCGTCGTTTGTTCCGTTTGTGGCGCAACAACTGGCTGCGCTCAAAGGCATCAGTGTTGAAGCCGTGGCCCATGCCACCAGCCATAACTTTGACCTATTGTTTCCGCGTGTGACGCTTTCTACGCATACTGCGGCCCATGCGCCAGCCGCATAATCAATTTCAGACGGAATTTGTGGCCCATTAATAGGTATTTATATGCTAAGAAATTACTTTAAATATGCGTTATATCTTATTGTTTTAATTCAATTTAATTCAGTTAAAGCAGGTTCTTTCGAGGATTTTTTCAAAGCCATTAAAACTGACGACGTTGCCGTAGTGCAAGGCCTGCTGAATCGCGGCTTTGACGCCAACACCCGCGACGAGCAGCAGCAGCATGGCTTGTACTTGGCCTTGCGCGAGCCCTCTTTGAAAGTTGCCAAAGTGCTCATTGACTGGCC
>JANOSN010000820.1:0-2272 GCA_031415895.1 Polaromonas sp.
CGAAGTGCCGATATGGTTAGACCATATCGTGCTCAAAGCCGTAGCGCGCGATACCAAACTGCGCTTTGAAACCGCCGAAGAATTCGGCCTAGCGATTGAGCGCGGTGCATCGCGCCCCTTAAGCGCTTTGCCCAACACGCCCCTGATGCAGCGTGACCCCACAGCGTTGTGGAAGATTGCGCTAGCTGTCAGCATGTTGTTTAACCTGCTGTTGGTCTATTGGTTATTGTTTTTGCCTAAGTAGCTATAGCGCATAATTTGCGCATGTCTGCACCCCATCTTCCTCACCCTTCTCATTGTGTTCAATCTACCGCCGATCAACGCGCTTGGGCCAGCTTGGCTGTGCGGCGTATCGAGGCGGATTTTCAGCGCTCATCTGATACCCATTTAATCCCGGTTCCGCTGGCGGGTTACCCGGGTATTGATTTGTACTTTAAAGACGAGTCCAGTCACCCCACAGGCAGCTTAAAGCACCGTTTAGCGCGCAGTTTGTTTTTGTACGCGCTGTGCAATGGCTGGTTGCACCAAGGCAGCACCGTGGTAGAGGCGTCCAGTGGCTCCACGGCAATCTCGGAGGCTTACTTTGCCAGGCTGCTAGGTTTGCCATTTATTGCCGTGATGCCCAAAACTACCAGCAGCGAAAAAATTGCAGCCATTGAGTTCTACGGCGGTCGCTGCCATTTGGTGCAAGACCCCACCATGATTTACAGCGAGTCAGAGCGCTTGGCCAATGAGCTGGGTGGCCACTACATGGACCAGTTCACCTATGCAGAGCGCGCCACCGACTGGCGGGCCAACAACAATATCGCCGAAAGTATCTTCACCCAAATGAAGCTAGAGCGCCACCCCACACCTGCATGGCTAGTGGCCAGTGCAGGCACAGGCGGCACGTTAGCCACGCTAGGCCGTTATGTGCGCTACCACGCAGACCCGGCGCAGCCTGCTACGCAAGTGTGTGGCGTGGATGCTGAGCGCAGCGTGTTGTATGACTTCTATAAAACCCGCAATCCAGATTTAACCATCAACCAAGGCTCGCGCATCGAGGGCATAGGCCGCCCGCGCGTAGAAGCCAGTTTTCTGCCTGACGCGATCGACACTATGGTTAAAGTGCCCGATGTCTGGTCGCTAGCAGCGATGCATGCCCTGAGTGACGTGCTAGGCCGCGCAGTAGGCGGCTCTAGCGGCACCAATTTAGTAGCCGCACTGACCATGGCGCACCAAATGCAAGCGCGTGGCGAATCAGGCTCCGTCGTCACCATCTTGTGCGACAGCGGTGCACGTTACAGCAACACCTATTTCAACGAAGAGTGGCTGCACAACTGCGGCTTGGCCTGTGCACTACAGCGCGACGCGCTACAAAACTGGATGCGCAGTGGTCAGATGCCTGTGGAGCTTGCATCTTTACTGGCTGATGAATGCTATTAATTAAATAGCTGTCTGAGCAGTAAATGCTTGGACTACAGCCTGTTTTACTTGGTAAACCACGCTTGCAGCTGGCCGGCAGTTACACGCGAAGATAGTTACGTTGTCGAACGTGGTCACAAACTCAGCCCCAAGTGGCGCGGAAGTTTTTGCAGTGATATGTCCCGCCGCCCATCCAATGTAAACAAGGACATCATGCACTGCCAAGTGGGGAATAAAAATGGTCCCCTCGACAGGAATCGAACCTGTATTTGACGCTTAGGAGGCATCCGTTCTATCCATTGAACTACGAGGAGAAATACAATTTCTATTGTAGTCGGTGCGCAGTCAAGGGTTTACTTAGACAGCAATCGCATCGCCTCTTCCAGCCCCTTCACCGTCAGTGGGTACATGCGCTGACTCATGATCTGCTGCATGATGCCAATGCTTTGGCGGTACAGCCAAACGCCCTGCGGCTCGGGGTTGATCCAGGCGAATTTTGGGAAGGCTTGGGTTAGGCGCTGCAGCCATTGCACACCGGCTTCTTCGTTGTTGTATTCCACACTACCGCCGGGCTGCAATATTTCATACGGGCTCATCGTTGCGTCGCCAATAAAGATCAGCTTGTAGTCTTTGTTTTACTTGCGAATAATGTCTTGCGTGGGGTATTTCTAGGCATAACGGCGGCGGTTATTTTTCCACATAAAGTCGTTCAAGCAGTTGTGAAATTAATAAAACTCCAGGTGCTTGAATTCTGCTTTGGATGCAGAGAACATTTCTTCCACACGGTGGATGTGCTCGTCCATCGTGCCGCCCACGTCCATCAGCAGCAGCACCTTCACATTGTTGTGGCGCTCGGGAATCATCTTGA
>JANOSN010000821.1:0-1797 GCA_031415895.1 Polaromonas sp.
TGCTAATGAAAATTTAAAAAAATCCAAGCTTTCTCGTTCTATAGGTACGCAGCAGGATTTGCAAGGTAATCAAGTAAACCCCTACGCGAGTTATTTATCAACCGGGCGGTGCTACCGCTTTTAACCTTAATGGAGAATTGAAATGAGCATTGACTGCCACTTGAAGCTAGACGGCATAAAAGGCGAATCTACTCACGCCAAACACAAAGACGAGATCGCATTGCAAAGCTGGAGCTGGGGCGTAAGCAACAGCAGCAATAGCAGCGGCGGTGGTATGGCTGTGGGCAAAGGCACGCCACAAGATGTGCATTTCACCAAGAAGTACGACAATGCCTCTCCGGTATTGTCAAAAAACTGCGCTGCAGGCAAGCACTTTAAAGACGCCACCATTTCTATGTCTTTAGCAGGTGGCAAACAGGACGACTTTTTGGTAATAAAGCTTAAGGAAGTTTTTATCAGCAGCCATCAGGTCAGCGCTGGTTCGGGTGGTGAGGTATCCGACCAAATTTCTATGTCATATGGCGACATCGAATATTCCTACAAGCCACAAAAAGATGATGGCTCGCTAGGTGGCGAGGTTAAGTTTGGCTGGAACACACGCACTACAGAAACGCGTTAAACATTTCATTAGTTTAAATGCCTTTCAAACCTTGATTTGAAAGGCATTTTTTCTGGTTGTAGCTGTTAATCAATGTTTGCAGATTGATTAATAGTCTGCGATCTAAACGAATATTGCTCAACTGGTCGTTACCTTCTATCGCCCCGTACCACTGTTTAAAAAAGCCGCCCAAAAGAATGGGTGAGCTTTCTTCTTCATAAGCTGTTCTTGAGCTTCTGATAAAGCTTTAGAGACAGGTAGCCCTCTTTTCATAGCCGCATACATTAGCTTTGATAACTCAGCTGTAGCCGTATCATCCACCTCCCAAAGCGATCCCACTACGTTTTGAGCGCCAGCATATAAAAATCCTCGGGTTAAGCCAATTACGTCGTCGCCTGAGCTAACGCTACCCAAACCCGTCTCGCACGCGGACAACATAACTAGGCTGGCGTTAAGGCGCAAACCGTAAATTTCACTCACACTCAAAAAACCATCATTGGCAGCATCAGGTGCAAGCTTTAATCTAGATTGCAGTGGGTTGTCAGCTGAGAACTCGCCGTGAGAGGCCACATGAATATGGCTGAAGTTAATTGCACGCTCTTTGATTAAGGTTTCAGTCGCTGATTTGCGTACAAACAACTCACTGTTTTTAGTAAACATAGCCTGCAGGTCTTGCGCCTCTGCTTGTGCTGCAGGCAAATCTAAAGATGCTTGGCCTAGGTCAGGGTTACCTAAAATAAGCATGTTACTTACTGGGTCTTTGTTTGATGTTGATTGGCCTTTGGCCTCAGGCATTAGCCCTAGCAGCATGGCTGAGGGCAGATAACGAATGGCCCTACCTTGCGTCAAAAATTTTTCTCCATCGTGCAATGCTGCAAAAGGCACATAGTGCAAGCTGCCGTGCGGCACTATCAATAGGTCACGGCCTGCTATGGCACTTTGCATGGGGCGTAATAAACGCTTGTACATTACTTCGGCTAAATCTCGTGTTTGGCGGCGGCGTTTTTTAATCGACTGCACAAATTCGCCTACGTCCTCGGCTAAACCATAACCGTCTAGCTGGAAAATTCGCGTCTCAGACCCGGCCATGGTGTAGCCGTACAGATTGGTACCAAAGCCGAAGAAGCCCACCAAGGTTTCTTGTGCCCCTAGGCCTGCAGCCATACGGTCAACACTCACACTGCCAGAGGTCACCAACG
>JANOSN010000822.1:0-1025 GCA_031415895.1 Polaromonas sp.
ACCGTGGTGCACCAGTTTGTGCGCATTGGCGCGCACAGCATGACGGCGATGTGCTCGCTGCTGTTTGCTGACTTACCGCCGTTTGTCATGTGCCAAGGCCAGCCCGCGGCTGCGCGCAGCATGAACTATGAAGGCCTGCGCCGCCGTGGCTTTAGCCCTGAGCGTATTAACGCTGTCAAAGCGATGCACAAAGCGCTTTACCGCGATGAGCTGTCCTTAGAGGCGGCTATTGCCAAGATCAACGAATTGACGGCTAGCCACCCTGAGGCGCAGGCTGATGTGCAGATGATGAATGGCTTTTTAGCCAAAGTGTCTGCGCAACGCGGCATTGTGCGCTAGCACGACCAGCTTGGCCGCTGTGCTGCTTCAGATTGCGATATGACTAAAGCCGACTTCCATGACTAAATTTGCGTGCTATGACTAAAGCTGTAAGTTATGACTAAAGCTGCGCTGCGCGTGGCCATGGTGGCTGGCGAGGCCTCTGGCGACTTGCTGGGCAGCCTGCTGTTGCAAGGCCTGCAGCAGCAATGGCCGCAGGTGCAAGCCTTTGGCATTGGCGGGCCGCAGTTGGCAAGGATTGGCTTTAGCGCTTGGTGGCCTAGCGATAAATTGGCGGTGCGTGGCTATGTGGAAGTGCTACGCCACTACCGCGAGATTGTGGGCATTCGCAAGCAGCTATTGCAGCGCCTGCTGGCTGACCCGCCTGACGTATTTATCGGCATCGACGCACCAGACTTTAATTTAGAGCTAGAAACCCAGCTCAAAGCACGCGGTGTAAAAACCGTGCATTTTGTCAGCCCCAGCATTTGGGCATGGCGGCCCGAGCGGATTGAAAAAATCCGCCACGCAGTAGACCATGTGTTGTGCATTTTTCCGTTTGAAAAACCACTGTATGACCAAGCTGGTATTCCCGCCACCTATGTGGGCCATCCGCTAGCGCACACCATACCTATGCAGCCAGACAGGCAGGCTGCACGCCAAGCGCTGGGTTTGAAGGCGGACGACCGTGTGATAGCTGTGCTGCC
>JANOSN010000823.1:0-5496 GCA_031415895.1 Polaromonas sp.
GGCGCAGTGAACCCGGATGAGTTTTATGTGCACAAGCCGATGTTGGCCGCTGGCAAGCGTGCGTTGATTCGCCGCAACTTGGGTTCTAAACTGATTCAGATGGTTTTCGCTTCTGCTGAAGACAAAGCTAAGTCTGGAAAGCTGGTGCAAACCATCGACGTGCCCACCGAGCAGCGCAATCGCTACAGCTTGACCGATGCTGATGTAGAACAACTAGCCAAATACGCCGTCATTATTGAAAAGCACTACGGCCGCGCGATGGACATTGAATGGGGCAAAGACGGCACTGATGGGCAACTGTATATTTTGCAAGCCCGGCCCGAGACGGTAAAAAGCCAGTCTGCAGGCAAAGCCGAGATGCGCTACAAGCTAAAAAACCGTGGCACCGTGCTGGCCGAGGGCCGCGCTATTGGACAAAAAATTGGCACTGGCAAAGTGCGTTACGTCACTGACATCAGCCAGATGGACCAAGTGCAAGACGGCGACATTTTGGTCACCGACATGACCGACCCCAACTGGGAACCCGTGATGAAGCGCGCCAGCGCCATCGTGACCAACCGTGGTGGCCGCACCTGCCACGCTGCCATCATCGCGCGCGAGCTAGGCATACCCGCTGTGGTGGGCTGCGGCGACGCCACCGAGCTTTTGAAAACCGGCACGCTGGTCACAGTGAGTTGCGCCGAGGGCGACACCGGCTTCATCTACGACGGCCTGCTAGACACCGAAGTGACCGAAGTGCAGCGCGGCACCATGCCCGAGATCAAAACCAAAATTATGATGAACGTGGGCAACCCTCAGTTGGCGTTTGACTTTTGCCAGCTGCCCAACCAAGGCGTGGGTCTGGCGCGGCTGGAGTTTATTATCAACAACAATATTGGCGTACACCCCAAAGCTATTTTGGACTACCCCAATGTCGATGGTGATTTAAAGAAGGCTGTCGAATCCGTAGCCCGAGGCCACGCATCACCACGCGCTTTTTATGTCGACAAAGTGGCCGAAGGTGTAGCCACCATTGCTGCAGCCTTTTGGCCCAAACCAGTGATCGTGCGCCTGTCAGATTTCAAATCCAACGAATACCGCAAGCTCATCGGCGGCAGCCGCTACGAGCCCGAAGAAGAAAACCCCATGCTCGGCTTTCGCGGTGCAGCGCGCTACATCAGCGCTGATTTTGGCGAAGCCTTCGCCATGGAATGCGAAGCTATCAAGCGCGTGCGCAACGACATGGGCCTAACCAACGTCGAGATCATGGTACCCTTTGTGCGCACGCTAGGCCAAGCGCATGCTGTGAGCGAGCTGCTGACCAAGTGCGGCTTAGGTCGCGGCACGGGTGCGCAAGATGGCACGGGCGAACAGCTCGGAAAAAGCACAGGAGCACTCCGCCACATCATGATGTGCGAAGTACCCAGCAACGCCATCTTAGCCACCCAATTTTTAGAATACTTCGACGGCTTTTCAATAGGCTCAAACGATCTAACGCAGTTAACCCTAGGCCTAGACCGCGACTCAGGCCTAGAGTTGCTGGCCAAAGACTTCGACGAACGCGACCCCGCCGTCAAAGCCATGCTACAAATGGCCATCAAAGCCTGCCTAGAACAAGGCAAATACGTAGGCATCTGCGGCCAAGGCCCCAGCGACCACCCCGACTTTGCGCAGTGGCTAGCCGACCTGGGCATATCGTCTATCTCGCTCAATCCGGATTCGGTGGTGGAGACTTGGAAGCTGCTGGCTGGGTAGGCCGCGTCATGCGGTGCAGCGGGCACCACAGCCTGCGAGCGATTACTTCTTGCTGGATTTGCTGGCTAGTTCAGTCAACAACTCTTTCGCCGCTTGCAAGTCTTTGGTACCAAAACCTTCTGTAAACCATTGGTACACCTCTGATAGTAATTTGTGGGCCTTTGACTTTTTGCGTTGGCTTTGCCATAGCCGCGCAAGACTCATCGCCGCTCTTAATTCAAAAGATTTGGCCTGTTGATTTTGTGCAATGCTGATGGCTTTGACAAAGTAGGCCTCGGCCTGCGACTGTGCTTGGGCGGTTGATGCTGCTGTGCCGGCTTTCAATGTCAGGTCGCCTTTGAGCCGATACAGTTCCGCTTCATAAAAGAGCTCCCCTGCTCGATTAGCGGCCTCCACGGCCTCGTCCAGCAAGCGCAGTCCGCTCTCGCAATCACCTGCATGGTTCATGGCTTCTGCGAGGATTGAAAGAAAATAAGGGCGGTAAACGGCTGCTCCTGTAGCGTTAGCCGTCTCAATGCTTTGTCGCATGCGTGCAATGCCCTCAGTGGCTTGCCCTTGTTGCGTCAGTGCCCAGCCTTGCGCAATAGCGCCCCAAGCTCGGTAGAGCGGCAAACCCTGCTCGGTTGCAAGGCTGATGCCGCTGGTAGCGTGCGCATGTGCGGCATCAGCCTCTTGCCGATACTGATGCAGCCAAGCCAACCAACACTGTGCAAATACCAGACTAAACGGATGCCCTAATTCTTCGGCATACGTCAACCCCTCTTGCCCCAGCGCCAAAGCACGATCCGGATAGCCCAAAATCCACATGGGCAAGGAATAAAAGCCGCGTGTCGTTACGCCCAGGTCAATGCCGTAAATAGTGGCGAGCCCACTGTGTTGCTCGCGCACGTACATGGATTTGGCCTGTTCGTAGTACTGGGCAGCCTCCACCACAATGCCTCTCTGGAACAGAGCCATGCCCAAGTGGTAGCGACTCAGCATTTTGGGGCCCACCTCGGTCTTACGTTCACCTTGCTCCACCAGTTGCTGGGCTAGCTCCAGCGCGGGTTGTGTCTGCCCACGAACCAAGTAGTACAAAACGAGCCCCCGAACGGCTTGAAAATGCTGAGGGGTCTCTGCTACCTGCTGGCTGAGCTCTTGTGCGCGCGTGTAGATTTTGGACAGCTCCGGTGCGGCATAGCCTTTCACAGCAGCAATGGATACACCCAAGGTCACATTCAGCAAAAACTCTTGTTGTGCGCCGGCTGGGGTGGGCGTCTGCGTGGCTAGAACCTCTATGCCTTTGGTGAGGTGTGCAATGGCTTCGTGGTGCGCCAAGCGCTGAGCCGCTCGTTGCCCCGCTTGCAGCCAATACCCCACACTTTCGGCAGCGCAACCGGCCTCAGTGTAGTGGTACGCCACCAGCTCTGGTTCCGTTTTGACCAGATCTGCAAAGTTGCTTTCCATCACCTGTGCGCAGCGCTGGTGATAGTGCTGACGGGTTCGCCGCAGCATGGACTGGTAGGCCGCATCTTGCACCAGTGCGTGCTTAAACACGTATTTGGCAAGCCGCAACTGCCCGCGTTGGTGGATCAACTCTGAGTCGACCAGCTTTGCCAAACCCTGCTGCAAGTTTTTTTCTTCCATCACAGACAGGGCATGCAGCATTTCATAAGAAAACTCTCGCCCAATGACGGCGCCAAGTTGTGCAACCTCTCGCAAAGCAGGTGTTCGATCCAGACGCGCCATCAGTGAATCCTGCAAGGTCATGGGGATGGCCATATCGCTCAGCGGACGTGTTAGCCGATAGTGATCGTCCTCCTCTTGCAGCAGGTCTGACTCCAGCAGCGCCTTGGTCAATTCCTCCACATACAAGGGCACACCATCGGCTCGACTTGCAATGTGCGTTATCACTTCGGCGGGCAGATGCTTGCCCAAGGTCAAGCGGGCCATGATGGCTTGTGCCTGGGCAGCTTCTAGTCGATTCAGCATCACCGTGGCGATATGCGAGCGCAGGGGAAACAACGCGACAAAATCCGGGCGGAATGTGAGCAATGCAAAAATGGAGGCCGAGGGCGCTCTCTCTACCAACAGGCCAAGCAGCTCCAGCGTCGTCGGGTCGGCCCAATGAATATCTTCCCACAGCACTAGCACGGGTTGGCGCTGCGCCTCGGCCAGCAACCAGGCGCTGAGGGCCTCTAGTGTTTGCTCGCGCTGTTGCTTTGGAGAAATGTTAAGGGCTGGGTAGCGATCCTCTGGAACTGGAATGGACAGCAGCATCGCAAAAAGCTGCACCATATTTTTAATGTCGTCCTCGTAGGGCTTGAGCCGCCGCTCAAGTTCTACTAGCTTGACTTGGCTATCCGCTTCACGGTCTAAACCCAGAAGCTGGTGGATGTGCACAGCCACCGGATACAAAGCACTATTTCTGTGATAAGGCGAGCAGCGAAACGTGACGCGGGGGAAACCTTCCTGCTCCGCTTGGGACCGCATGGCGTTGACCAAACTCGACTTGCCGATGCCGGCCTCTCCGCTGATCAGCACCACCTGCCCGCGAACTGCTTTGCTGTGTTCCCAGCGCTGCCTTAGCAGGGTGATCTCTGCCTCACGCCCAATGAGGTGCACAGCATCATGGCGAGGTGCGCTCTCTGTGCTTTGTTCGTACACCCGCAACCCCACCACTCTCCATACCTCAACAGGCTCGCTAGCACCCTTTAAGGTCTGCAGGCCCAGCGTTTCCAAGGTGAAAGTGTCAGACACCAAGCGCAAAGTTGCCTGACTGATAACGATCGTATTGGGCAGCGCCAAAGCCTCCAGGCGCGCGGCAACGTTAGGGGTTTCGCCCAATGCCAGTTGCTCATGTCGCCCGTCGCCGCCCATCTGTCCCACCACCACGGGCCCCGTATGAATCCCAATGCGTACAGCAAGTTCGATATCGTACTTTGCTTTCAATTGATGGTTCAGTGTCTCCATCGCAGCGACAATGCCCAGCCCTGCATACACAGCACGCTGGGCGTCATCTTCGTGAGCCTGGGGGTAGCCCAAATACACCAGCAAGCCATCGCCCAGGTATTGGGCAATATGACCCTCGTACTGGTGTATCACACCGGCGGCGGTTTCTTGGTAGGCGCGAACCACCTCACGCCAGTCTTCAGGGTCAAGCCTGCCAGACATCGTTGTCGACCCCACCAGGTCACAAAACATCACGGTGAGTTGGCGCCGCTCAGCCGAGATTTGCGGTGCAGTGTGAGTTCGCTCTGGTGTGCTGGCGACTAATACAGTGCTTTCCTGCGGGTCTGCTTTTATTGGCAGCCTCACCTCATCCAGCCACCGCGTTTCTCTGGCAGTGACGGCACCTGTCCACACCAGTCCTTTGTTATCCTCGTCACGCGCCACCCCTCGAAAGACAAGTTCAGTGCGCACATCCTGAATCTCATTGTCATTCAGGCCCAGGTCACGCCGCAAGGCTAAATACGAAAGCCGCTGCTCAAAGACCAGACGCCCCGTGACGTTGGTCAGTATTTCATAAAATTTCATGCTTGTTATTTTATAGAGGGCTTGTGTTGCAAACCATTTTTTTATCAACGCGACCAGTTATCCAATAGCGCCATCCACTGGCGCATGTTGGGCAAAGTCCATCGCATCATGCAGCAGCCGTGCGACTTGAACAGCGTTGCCCACAACGCGGAATATTATCAAATGCCGTGGTTTAGCTATTTGGCTGCCCGTGCCGGTGCGCTTTCGGCTGTACGAGAGGTGGTAGGTGCAAATGGCGTGCCCGAT
>JANOSN010000824.1:0-4020 GCA_031415895.1 Polaromonas sp.
AGCACCACCACTTGGCTGCCCTTTTTTTGCTCTAGCGCGGCCAGCTTGGCCTCTAGCTGGCCGCGTGCGCCAGCGTCTAAAGTACCGGTGGTGTCCACCACGCGCGCTGTTAGCGCGGGCACGGGCTGCACGCCTTGCGCATGCGATAGCGTAAGCGCCCACGGGCTGCATGCGTACAACCACGCCCATACTGTAAACACTATTAATTTCATAGCTGCTTGAGCAATAAATACTTGGACTACAGGCTTATTTGGCACCTAAACAGGTGTTCCAACTGCTTGCAGTACTGGGTTTATTTTTTCTCAAAGGTCACGGTCGGTGGTGCGCTGATCTGCGTTTCGTTAGCTACAGTAAATTGTGGTTTTTCGTTGTATTTAAAAATCATGGCTGTCACGTTAGTAGGAAAGCTGCGCGACAACACGTTGTATTCGGCAATGGTTTTGATATAGCGGTCACGTGCCACGGTAATGCGGTTCTCGGTGCCTTCTAGCTGCACGCGCAGGTCACGAAAACCTTGGTTGGCTTTAAGGTTGGGGTAAGCCTCGCTCACCGCCATCAGGCGGCTGAGTGCACCACCCAGTTGATTTTGTGCGTCTTGAAATTTCTTGAACACTTCGGGGTTGTTCAGCGTCTCGGGCGTTACCGTCATCGACGTGGCCTTGGCGCGCGCTTCTACCACTTTGGTCAGCGTGTCTTGCTCAAAGTTAGCCTCGCCTTTGACAGTGGCCACAATGTTAGGTATCAAGTCAGCGCGGCGCTGGTATTGGTTCAGTACATCGCTCCAAGCGGCCTTGGTTTGCTCGTCCAAACGCTGAAAATCGTTATAGCCACAGCCCGTTAGCAGCGCGCTAGAGGCTAAGATCACACTGGCCGCGAAAGTTTTAAACAGTTTTTGCATTGCCAACTCCTTGTTTGTTTGCACCCACCCAGGGTGACTTGGTCAAGCCTACACATTAGCATATATCGATGCCAGTTTCTATAAATCAAGCCCTGGCCGCAGGCCATCGCCCAGGCCGCGTGGCACACGCCAGCGCGGGGCGGTTGCTCATTGCTGGGGCGACAGGCGCGTTAGGCAATGCAGTGCTGCAGCGTGTGGTGGGCATGCAGCGTTTTATGCATACCAGCGTGCTTGCCACGCAAGCCATAGCGCCTGGCCTGCGCACCGTTAGCGCGCAGGTCGTGCAGGGTGATGTAAGCAGTTGGCAGGCAGCAGACCCAAGCCATGCGCATCACTGTGCCATCGTCATGTTTGACCCGCCGCGCATGTTCTATGACCGCGAGCGCGCTCTGTGGTGCCCCGCGCCTGAGCAGCTAGGCGCGCTGGCCGCGTGGCTGCATGCCAGCGGCGTGCGCACGCTGGCAGTGGTGCTGCCGCATGCCCAAGGCAGCTTGCCCGAGGCACTTAAACGCGGTTTGGCCAGCTTAGACGAACAGGCCTTAGCAGCGGTAGGATTTGAACGTTTGCTGATTGTGCGCACGGCACAAAAGCCTGCTGCAGCATCACACATCAACATACTGCATGGCTTGGCCGCGTGGATGCTGGGCATCACCCGCATGATGGTACCCAGCAGCGAGCAACCCGTGCGCGCCACCAAAGTAGCCGAGTTGGTTGATTTGGTTTTGCAGCACATGCCGCTAGGCACTTGGGTGGCAGCGCCCGAGCTGGTGTGGCAGGCCGCGCAAGGCGATGTGGCCCACATGCGCAAGGTAGTGTTGGATTGGCTGGGAGTTGACCGCAAGGAGGCGGTCTAGCCAACAACTAAGCTGGCTTGGTGTCGATAAAACTCTGCCGCAGCGCCAGCTTGTCGTGCAGCTTGGCTAAGTTGGGGTAGTCGGTGCGCCAGTCAATCTGTGGAAACCGAAAGTCCAAGTACCCTAATACGCAACCCACCGCAATATCGGCCAAGCTAAAGTACACGCCTGCGCAATAGGCTTTGTCACCCAGGCCTTGGCTCACCGCTTTCATGCCTGAGGTAATTTTGCCCATTTGGCGGTCAATCCACGCGCTGCTGCGCTGCTGGTCGGTGCGGCCAGACCAAGTGGCCTCAAGGCGCGCCAAAATGGCGGCATCCAAAATACCGTCGGCCAGCGCTTCCCAAGTTTTTACCTCGGCACGCTCGCGGCCCATGGATGGGATCAGCTTGCCCACGGGCGACAGCGTGTCGATGTATTCCACAATCACGCGCGAGTCAAACAATGCCTCGCCGCCTTCCATGACCAAGCAGGGCACTTTGCCCAGCGGGTTAGCGTCTGAAATGGTGGTGGTGGCAGACCAAACATCTTCGGTAACAAACGAGAAATCTAGTTTTTTCTCAGCCATCACAACACGCACCTTGCGTGCGTAAGGGCTGGTAACGGCGCCAATCAGTTTCATAGTGAGTTTTTTTTCTTGGTCAGTAACTTATGCAGTATGCAGTTTGTTTAGATTTTAGAGCAATACCGCACACTGCGATGCAAGTGAGTCAGGCCATAATGTAGGCACAATTATTTACAATTGGGCCTTTTGTCCTAGAGGCCAGGGAGCACCCGTAAGATGGAGTCAACACCTAGCGATTTGCCCGCCAACCCAGGCGCGCGCCGCATGCACATGGGCAACAGCCCACTGAGCACGCCCCAGCAGTTGGCTATGAGCGACACCCATCCGGTGGAATTCAGCGGCTCGGGCAGCGAATATTTTCGGATTTGGATCGTCAATTTGTTACTGATATTGGTGACGTTTGGCATTTACATGCCATGGGCCAAGGTGCGGCGCTTAAAGTATTTTTATGGCAACACCCGTATTGACGGCGATGCGCTAGATTTTCATGGCGAGGCGCAAAAGATGCTGCGCGGCACCCTGATTGCAGGGGTGTTTTTTGGTGTTTACTCTATGGCCTCGGGGTTTTCAGCTTGGGCCGGGTTATTAGCGGGCTTGGTGTTTGTAGCGGTGTGGCCGGTGCTGTACCGCGCCTCGCTGAAGTTTCGCCTGCACAACAGCAGCTGGCGCGGCATCCGTATGCACCTGGCACCTAGCACCATGCATGAAGTGTATTGGGCGGTGCTGCCGCCTAACTTATTGCTGATCGTGCCGTTTGCGATGCTGGCTTTTGAAAAGGCAGATTTGCCATTGCAGGGTGCAGCAGACATGGCTTGGAACAGTGTGATGGGTGTTTTTGTTGTACTCTTTGTCGTGAGCTTGCCGTACTTTTTGTGGCGTATCAATCGCTATCGAATCGAGCATAGCGCTTGGGGCCCATTGCGTATGGAGTTTCGCAGCCACTATGTGGACATGTACAAAGTGGTGCTTAAAACCGCATTCATGGCGCTATTAATTTTCACTATGTTTGTGGCCATCGCGCTCATGCTGGTGCCGGGTTTATTTTCTGGCTTGCCCACAGGCGCACGCGGTTTTTCAACCGCGTGGCTACTGATACCGCTGTTTATTGGTTTCATGGTGTGTATGAATATTTTGCCCCGCGCCTACTACAGCGCGCACAGCCAAAACCTATTGTGGTCGCGCATGGGCAACAAGTTTGTGCGCTTCAAAAGTGATCTGGAAGCAGGCCCCTATATGCTGCTGCAGTTAAAAAATTATGTGCTGATTGCCATCACTTTTGGGCTGTACTGGCCTTTCGCCGTGGTAGCCACGCGCCGAATGGAGATAGAAGCTGTGAGCTTGAAAACCCGGGTTGCCCTGAACACGCTGACCGACCAAGCGCGCCAGCCGCACACTGATGCGCTAGGCGATATGGCGGCAGACATGTTTGACATGGATATGGGTATTTAAATGGCCGCTTTGCCGATGCGCTATTTTGATGGTCGCAGCGCCCAGTTTCAGCACGTGCAGCTGTCGGTGCAGGGCGGCCGAGTGTTCATCCAAGCTACCGACAGCGGTCAGCAGCTGGGCCAATTTGATGCAAAAACCATCATTTGGCCCGAGCGCACCCGCAGCGGTGCGCGTATGGTTAATTTGCCCGATGGCGGCCACTTATTGGCCCCAGATGCCAGGGCCTATGACGCTTGGGCCGCCAGCCAACTGCC
>JANOSN010000825.1:0-1335 GCA_031415895.1 Polaromonas sp.
GGTAGACCAACACACTGCGGCTGCCTGCCACGGCGCTGGGGTTAATGCGGGTAATGACAGCGGGCACGATCTCACTGCGGCCTTCAAAACGCAGCGTGGCTTGTTGGCCTACTTGCACGTCGACTGAGTCGGATGCAGCCATGGCGGCTTCTAGCTCTAGGCGGCTGATGTCAATAATTTCTACCACCCGCGCATCCACGCCCACGCGCTCACCCGGCTGCGCGCTGCGCTGCGAGATGATGCCGCTGATCGGCGCTTTAAGTACCGTGTCTTCTACCGACTTACGCGCCACATCGACAGCGGCCATGGCTGAGGCGAAGGTCGATTTAGCGCCTGCCAGGCTGGCCGCCGAGGTCTCCAGTGCAGTGGACGAGATAAAGCCTTGGTTGACCAATGCTTTGTTGTTGTCATAACTGCGCTGTGCAATGTCCACCTGCGCCTTGGCTGCATCAGCGCTGCGCTGGGCCTGCGTTACGCGCGACTGGTATTCAGATGAATCTACGCGCGCAATGATTTGGCCTGCTTTGACGGTGTCGCCCTCGCGCACGGTAAGCCCTTGCAGCTCGCCGGGTACGCGTGCTTTAACCAATGCGCTGTTGGCCGCTTTGAGCGAGCCTGATATGGGCAAGCCCTCAGACAACTCACGCACCTGCGCTAAGGCTATATCACTGGCTACCAGCTCTAAAATTGTTTCGGGTTTTGCTGTTGCAGCTTTGGCAGCGTCTGCCTTGCGTGCGCTGACGGTGCGCATGGCAAACGCACCCGCTGCGATCAGCACCAATACAACTAGGAGCCATTTCCAGTTTTTTTTCAAAAAAGACTTCATTTAAGTTTGATGGTTTAGTTGCGTTTTAACAAGGCGTGCACCACCATATCAGCATGTGCAGCGAGGTATTTTTCAGGGTCAATTTGCTGCTCTGCGCTAATGCAGCATCCCATCGAGTGTTTCCAGTTAATCAAATAGATCATTGGCGTGATGATGTTAAACACTGCGTTGTCCACGTCGACTGGCCGAAACTCGCCACGGTCAATCCCGCGCTGTACCATGGCTCTGACCAAGTTATGGTTGGGCTCGATGACTTCTTGGTAGTAAAAGGCCGCTAGGTCGGGGAAGTTGGTGGCCTCGCTCATCATCAGCTTGCTCAGGCCCGATGCTTTGGTGTCGCCAAACCGCTCCCACCACATGCCCAGCATATATGGAATCATCTGCGCGGTGCTGCCTTCAAAATTGTTAAGTTCAGCCGCGCCATCGCTGATAGTTTGGCCAATATTGGCACGCACCACCGCTTTGAACAGATCTTCTTTGGTAGGAAAGTACAAAAACAGCGTGCCCTT
>JANOSN010000826.1:0-1404 GCA_031415895.1 Polaromonas sp.
TAGGGCTATCGCCACCCGAACCACGGGCCCTGCGGGCAAGCATCTGCAGTGCTCGCTACGGGGGAAATTTAGGAACTCGCTGCGCTCAAACACCTAAATTTCTTATCCCCTACGCTGCGCGCTTCGAGCCCGAAGTTCGAATCGGTGACGACAGCCCTACGGCGCAGCAGGCCGCTTGTAGTGGGCTGAGAGCTAAGCGCGAAGGCATCGCGTTTTGAATCGCAATCATTTTTCCGGCGCTTGGGCAACCGTGGTCACGGTAAACGGGGACAGATCAAAATTCAGGAAGATCGCGCTCCGAAGACTTCACTGCAAATACGAAATTTTGCTCTGTCCCCGCTTGCATCTCTCGAAGCGCGTGCCTTAAAACTACCACATCGACCAGGGTGAGCGGTGGGAGCGTGTCGCTGGAAAAACTGTAGCGAGGTGCGGCCCACCAGCTACAGATGACTACCATCTAACGCGCATGTACATGGCAAGTTTTTGCAGCGATATGTCCCACCGCCCGTCCAAGGTAAACAAGGACACCATGCGTTGCCAAAGGGGAGTTCAATCCTTAACCAATTAACCTGCTACTACTATTTCAATAGCACGAGAATTAATAAATACTAGGACTACAGCCCTATTTAGCCATTATTTGCGCACTCTGGCCAGCAAAACAATACCCGCTACTACCACCAATGCCCCCACCAGCTGCAACAGCGCTAAGCTTTGGCCTAAGAACATCCACGCCATCACCAACACGGCAATCGGCTCGATATTCAACGCACTGCCGTTGCGCGCCATGTCCAGGCGCGGCATCCACATAAACCACAACGAAAACGCCGTGCCATAACAAGCCACCAAGGCTGCCAGCGCCCACCAGCCTAGCGCGTTGGCAGGCCAAGCCATGCCGCCGGGCAGCAAAGGCGTGTTCAGCGCTGCGCCGCCGGTACTGACCACTACCATCGCGGAAAACACCAAGCCCATAGTCCACAGGCTGCGCAAAAGCCCGGGCACGCTGGTCAGGCGCTTTTCGGTGATCCACAGCGCGCACGCCATGGTGCTGGCCGCTGCAAAGGCAAACGCCACACCGGTCAGCAGTGTGGTGGTACTGACTGATGAATCCTGCCCCTGCAGCCGCGCCGCCACGTCTAGCGCCATGAACAAGCCCAGCAAAATCACGCCCATGCACATCAGCGCGCGGGCACTGGGCCGCGTGCCGCCCAGCGCCCACGTTAGCAGCGCATACAGCAGCGGCATGGTGTTAAACACCAGCAGCGCCAACACCACCGGCACGCGCGCCACAGCAGAGTACAAACACAGGCTTTGCAGCGCCACCAGCGCGCCCACGCACAGCACCCAGTGTGCAATGGGGCGAGATGGGGACTGAGGCTGCGACTGAGATTGCAAGCGCGGCAGACC
>JANOSN010000827.1:0-2024 GCA_031415895.1 Polaromonas sp.
ATAAAATCAAAATTAAATTAAAAAATAGTTAAATAAATTTTAAATTTGGACTTGAATTTTTTATTTCTTATTTGTTCTTTTCTACTTTTCTACTTTTCTACTTTTCTACTTTTATCTTCCTTTCGCGTCCTTCGCGCAACCTTAGCACCCTTCGCGTCCGGCAGTCCGCATTAAACTTCAGCCCACCAACCCCTTGACCTCAGCAAGCGACAAAGGATCATAAAAAGCCCCACTCACCAGCACAGCATCAATCCGCTTAGTCATGCCCGACAAAACTTTGCCTGGCCCGCACTCGATCAACGTGCCAATACCGCGCGCTTTGATAGCCGCCACGCACTCTACCCAGCGCACGGGCCCAAAGGCTTGGCGGTACAGCGCGTCACGAATTTTGTCAGCGTCGGTTTGCACTGCCACATCTGTGTTGTTAACCAGCGCAATTTGCGGCGTGTTGAAAGTGATCGTTGCCAATTTAGCACGCAGCTTCTCAGCTGCAGGCTTCATTAAGCTGGAGTGAAAAGGCGCTGACACTGGCAGCGGCAAGCAGCGCTTTGCACCACGGGCTTTGAGCAGTTCGCTAGCTTTTTCTACACCCAGTTTGCTGCCCGCAATCACGGTTTGCATCGGATCGTTAAAGTTCACCGCTTCGGCTACTTCACCGGCTGCCACGCCACCTGGTGCAGTGGCCTCAGCACAAATCGCAATCACATCCGCCGCGCCCATACCCAGCACCGCCGCCATCGCGCCCGTGCCTACGGGCACAGCCTCTTGCATGGCCGCAGCGCGCAGGCGTACTGTTTGCACGGCGTCTTTTAAGCTCAGCACACCAGAGGCGACCAATGCAGAATATTCACCCAGCGAATGCCCTGCCACTACCGACGGTGCGGCCCCACCTTCAGCCAACCAAGCCCTGTATGCCGCCACACCCGCCACCAGCATCACCGGCTGCGTATTGGTTGTCAGCCCCAGCGCCTCTTTAGGCCCATCTTTGATCAACGCCGCCACGTCTTCACTCAGCGCATCGCTAGCCTCTTTCACCACCGCAGTAACGGCAGGATGGTCACCCCATGCGTCCAACATGCCCACAGATTGCGAGCCTTGACCGGGGAAGATAAATGCGAAAGGTGTCATACAAACTTTAAATAAATCAAATATACATCTACAAAGACCGTGTCATAAACGTACTGTAAGCATCAGGTTGGTAATCCCCAAACGCGCCACATTCGGTGAAGCCAAAGCCGCTGTACAAAGCACGCGCAGGTGCAAACTGAGCTTGCGGCCCCGTCTCTAGGTTCAACCGTTTGTAGCCACGCTGCTCGGCAGTTTGCACAATATGCGCCAGCATAGCAGCGGCAACACCCTTGCCGCGGTGGGCAGCGGCCGTGCGCATAGATTTGATCTCGCCTTGGGTAGCGTTCGTCGCCTTCAAAGCACCGCAGCCCAGCAGTGCGTTGCCGTCCCACACCGTCCAAAACGTGATGTTGGGGCTGCGCAGCTTGTCTAAGTCCAGTGCATGCACGCTGCAAGGCGGCGACCAAGCGCGCATATCGGCCAAATGCTCTTGCAACAGCGCTGCAATCTCAGGGCCTTGCAGATCATCGATCTTAATTAGCATGGTGTCACCACTACATCTGCATCAACACTGCACCCCAAGTAAACCCGCCGCCCACACCTTCCAGCATGACGGTGTCGCCGGGTTTTACTTTGCCGCTACGCACGGCTTCGTCCATGGCCAGCGGGATAGACGCTGCTGATGTGTTGCCGTGCTGATCGACGGTGACGATGACTTTGTCTTCCGGCAATTTGAGCTTTTTGGCAGTGCCCAGCATGATGCGGATGTTGGCTTGGTGGGGGATGAGCCAGTCTATGTCGGCCTCGGTTTTGCCGGCTTTGGCCAGTACTGAGCGGGCTACGTCGGCCAGCACGCCGACGGCGAGTTTGAAGACGGCTTGGCCGTCCATTTTGAGGGTGGGGTCGCCTAAAATTTGGCCTCCGCTGACGTTACCGGGCACGCACAGCACGCCTAC
>JANOSN010000828.1:0-1055 GCA_031415895.1 Polaromonas sp.
CAAATCGGGGTGCGCGCGGCTGGCGATCATGTGGCAGCTGGGGCATTGGCCGCAGGCGGCGCTGGTGGGCTGTTTGCCCGGCGCTTCGCACAGCCACGCTTGCACCAGGCTCATAGCTATGTCGTACTGGCCCAAGCCTGACGGGCCGTGCAACAGCCAAGCATGGCCGCGCTGGGCCAGCAGTGCATCGCGCTGGGTAGCTAGCCACGGGGCTAGTTGTGTGGACGCGGCTTTGTCGGTGGCAGTGGCGCCTGTGGCGGCGCTGGTGTCAGCGCTGGTATTAATGGCTTCGCTCATACCAAAAATCCTTTGGCACGCACGGCGGCCAGCACGTCAGCGCGCACAGCGTCAATAGCTTGGTGCCCGTTGATACGGGCAAAGCGCTGGGGCTGTTCTGCCGCACGGGCGGCGTAGCCAGTGACGACGCGTTCAAAAAAAGCTACCGACTGCGACTCAAACTTGTCGGGCGTGCGTGCACTAGCCAAACGCTCAGCAGCCACGGCGGGAGGCACGTCAAACCACACGGTTAAATCAGGTTGCCTGATGCCTAAGGTATCTGGACTTTGGGCCGCTAGCGCAGCTGAATATTGCACCGTATGCTCTAAAAACGAGAGCACTTTCAGATCAAACCCACGCCCTGCCCCTTGGTAGGCAAAGCTGGCGTCAGTAAAACGGTCGCACAGCACCACATCACCGCGTGCCAAAGCTGGCCCTATGACGTGCACCACATGCTCACGCCGCGCTGCAAACACTAGCAGGGCCTCGGTCAGCGGGTCCATGCTGTCGTGCAAGATCATCTCGCGCAGGCGCTCGGCCAGCGGTGTGCCGCCAGGCTCGCGGGTGAGCACCACTTGCTTGCCTTGCGCGCTTAAGGCGCTGGCCAAGGCGCTGATATGGCTAGATTTGCCTGCGCCGTCGATGCCTTCAAAGCTGATGAAGATGCCTTTTTTCATTGTTTTGTTAATGGCTCAGGTTGTTAATTTTGACCGCTTGCTTGCCTACGGGGGAGACCGCGTATGCAAATCGCCCTCATACTGGGGTACCAGAAATCGGTC
>JANOSN010000829.1:0-6061 GCA_031415895.1 Polaromonas sp.
GCGTGGTGCTGCACGACAAAGACGTGTGCATTGGCTGCGGCTACTGCTCTTACGCCTGCCCGTTTGGCGCGCCACAGTTCCCATCAGCTGGCACTTTTGGTGTGCGCGGCAAAATGGACAAGTGCACCTTCTGCGCAGGTGGCCCCGAGGCTAACGGCTCACAAGCTGAATTCGAAAAATACGGTCGTAACCGCTTGGCCGAAGGTAAATTGCCTGCGTGCGCCGAAATGTGCTCGACTAAAGCCCTGCTGGCTGGTGATGGCGACGTGGTAGCCGACATCTTCCGCAACCGCGTACTAAAGCGCGGCAAAGGCGCAGAAGTTTGGGGCTGGGGTACAGCGTATGGCTCTAAGCAAGCAGGTCAACCACCAGCTCAAGGAGCCAAGTCATGATGTTGCGCTCTACTTTGCTGATTTGCGCTGTGGTGATGACAGCAGCTTGCAGCGAAAAGCCGCAAACCGCGGGCGGTGCCAAGCAAGACACCAGCCCTTACGCGGGCACAGGCAAGCCGTATGTCGAAACCACTTGGAAACAAGGCGACAAGACAAGCTGGGAGTCTGCTTTGCGTGCACGCACACAAAACGGCCAAAACGACTACTCTAAAGCCAATTAATGCGTCTTCTTGCAGCGCATCTGCACTGCAAGAGTTTGATAAAACTTGAGAGACCATTTTCATGAAAAAACACGTCTTAGTCCAAACATTTACTGCTCAGATAGCTATAGTTTTTATAGCTTTTAGTAGCTCATTGGCTTTCGCCCAAAAACTGCAGGTTGAACCCGTTAAGCCTGCAGAAGTTGCGGCACCCGCAGTTGCACAGCCTGCACCAGCAGCACCTGTCGCACCCGCAGTAGGTGGCATCCAGAGCCAAAGTATTTTTGAGGTCAAGCCTGATGCCAGCGCTGACCCCAACTACGCCAAGCAAAGCAATGCCGAGCGCGATAAAGTGCAGCCTGGTAACAACGCGCCCATGTGGCGTCAAGCTGGCCAAGGCGTAGAGGGCTACACCAGTTTGCCCAAGCGCGAAGCGCCCGAGGCGGGCTTTTTGATGCAAGGTGTTACGCAATACCCCGGTTCACGTTTAACCAACGCTGGCGAGGCATGGCGGCAGGTGCGCAACCAAGTGATCATCCCTTACGGTGGTGCACTGCTGGTGATAGCCGCTTTGGCCATAGCCTTGTTTTACTGGCGCAAAGGCACTATTGGCCTGCACGCCCCTGAAACCGGCAAAAAAATTGAACGCTTTACCTACTTTGAGCGTGCAGCGCATTGGGCTAACGCGATTGCGTTTTGTACATTGGCAATTTCAGGAATAGTAATGGCCTTTGGCCGATATTTCATACAACCGGTAATGGGCAACACTTTATTTGGCTGGCTGACTTATGCTTTAAAAAATGTCCATAACTTTATGGGCCCGTTATTTGCAGTTTCTTTGGTGATCGTTTTCTTCACCTTCGCGCGCGACAACATGCCCGCCAAAGAAGATATTGCTTGGTTACTTAAGGGTGGTGGTTTATTTGGCGGTAAAGAAGTGCCATCGCACCGTTTTAACGCGGGTGAAAAAGTAGTGTTTTGGGGCGGCGTGTTTGCGTTGGGTCTAATAGTTGTAGGCTCAGGCTTAGTTTTAGACAAGCTGATTCCTGGCCTGCTATATGTTCGCGAGACCATGCAAATATCACACATGGTGCATGCCAGCGCTGCCATGTTGATGATGGCCATGTTCATGGGCCACATTTACATAGGCTCGATTGGTATGTCGGGCGCTTACCAAGGCATGAAAACTGGCTATGTCGACGAGACTTGGGCCAAAGAGCATCACGAGCTGTGGGCCAACGATATTGCTGCAGGCAAGATACCTGCACAGCGCACACCACCTGCGGTCGGCAGCGCGCACACTGTACAAGTTTGAGGAGATAAAGAATATGAAGCATTTGATTTTTGTAGCCCTTAGCACCGTGCTAGCTGCTAGCAGCTGGGCCAAAATACCTGCTCCCGTGTTAAGCGACGAGGCTAAGGCCAAAGCCGCCGAGGCAACAGCCAAAACTGCCCACGGCAATAAGACAGCTGACTTTCAGTTGTGCAAATCGCGTGAGAAAACCGCTGCGCATTTCTACAAAACAGCCCAAGCCGCTGGTAAATCCACCAAGCCACCGGTTGACACCCCTGCTTGCGCAGATCCAGGCGCGTTTGTGTTCCCTCTGCCAGTGCCCGCTGCTGTAGCTGGTGCACCAGCTAGTGCACCAACGGCTACGCCTGCAGCATCGCCTGTGGCCGCAGCTCCTGCAGCTGCAGCTCCTGCTGCCGCAGCCCCTGCCGTAGCCGCCAAAAAGCCCTAACTCGCCCTCTCGCCCTGTGCGAGAGTTCGCATATCGGCGCTGTTAGCCCCCAAGACCCTAGCTTGTGCTAAGGTCTTTTTTATTTGTGAGCCCTGTGAAAATCCCTCAACTCAGCCAAGCCCGCGCGCCCCTTACGCGCGAGATCGTCACCATCAACGAGCATGGCGACAAAGGCATTGCGTCCATCCCCGCTGAGCGCGACCTGACCGTGTATGTCGACAAGCGCGAGCTGGTGACGCTGATGACGCTAGGCGCGCAGCCTGAGCTGCTGGTGCTGGGGTTTTTGCGCAACCAGCGGTTAGTCAGCAGCGTGGGTGATATTGCCTCTATCACCGTCGACTGGGACGTGAACGCCGCATCGGTAGTCACGCACAGCGGCATCGACAACATCGAAGCGCGCACGGCTAAAAAAGTGGTTACCACAGGCTGTGGCCAAGGCAGCGTGTTTGGCGGTTTGATGGACGAGATTGACCAAGTCAAACTTCCTGATACACACATCACACAAGCTGACTTGTACGCCATGACCGACGCTATTCGCCTGCAAGAAAGCACCTATAAATCTGCAGGGTCAGTGCATGGCTGCGCACTGTTTGCGGGCACTGATATGTTGATGTTTGTAGAAGATGTGGGGCGGCACAACGCGATTGACACGATTGCGGGCTGGCTGTGGATGCAAACGCTAGAGGTGCAAAACCGCACCGACAAAGTGTTCTACACCACAGGCCGCTTGACTAGTGAGATGGTGATCAAAGCTGCGCAAATGGGCATTGCTATTGTGGTCTCGCGCAGCGGCATCACCCAAATGGGGCATGAGGTGGCCACGCGCGTGGGGCTGTGCACCATTGGCCGCGCCACCAACAAACACTTTTTGTGTTACACAGCGCCAGAGCGTTTGGCGCTAAACCCTGCCCTAGCCGGGCCCAAGCTGGCCCGTTAAGCCAAAAACTGGGGCAGCGCGTTACCATTGGCGCATGAACACTGCGCGCGCTACCATTGGCTTTTACAAACTGGGCTGGACCACGCTTTGGCGTGACCTGCGCGCAGGCGAGCTGCGCCTGTTACTGGTAGCTGTCACGCTGGCCGTAGCCGCGCTAACCGCCGTGGGCTTTTTTGCTGACCGCATCAAAGGCGGCTTGCAGCGCGATGCCAAGGCGCTGCTGGGCGGTGATGTAGTCCTCTCAAGCGACAACCCCACACCCCAAGCTTTTAAAGACAAAGCCGCCGCACTAGGACTGCAAAGCGCCGCCAGTGTGGGCTTTCCGACCATGGCGCGTGGCTCTGAGGCGCAGGGCGGCAACAGCAAGCTGGTGGCCCTTAAAGCCGTCAGCCCCGGCTACCCACTGCGCGGCAGCATGCGCATAGCCAGCACCGCAGATGCCACCGATGGCACGCCCACGCGCGACCTGCCTGCCAAAGACGCCGTGTGGGTCGACGCATCGCTGCTGGATTCATTGAACCTAAAGCTAGGCGACAGCCTGCTGCTGGGTAACAGCACTTTGCGCATTGACCGCATCATCATCCAAGAGCCCGACCGTGGCGCAGGCTTTATGAGCTTTGCCCCGCGCGTGATGCTGCACACCGACGCGCTGGCCGCCACCGCCCTGGTGCAGCCCGCTAGCCGCATCACCTACCGCATCGCCATGATTGGTGAGGCAGCGCAAGTCAAAGAATTTGCTAACTGGGCCAAAGAAGCCATCAAAACCAGCGACGTGCGCGGCCTGCGGATTGAGTCGCTAGAAGGCGGCCGCCCCGAGATGCGCCAAACCCTAGACCGTGCAGAAAAGTTTTTAAATTTGGTGGCTTTGCTAGCCGCCTTGCTCAGCGCTGTGGCGGTGGCTATTGCCGCGCGCGGCTTTGCAGCACGCCACCTAGACGACTGCGCCATGCTGCGCGTGCTGGGCACACCGCAGCGCACCATCGCATTGGCCTACACGTTTGAATTTTTTGTGGTGGGCTTGGCTGCTAGTGCGCTGGGTGTGGCCATTGGCTTTGCCGTGCATTACGGCTTTGTGGCGCTGCTGGCGGGTTTGGTAGAGTCGGCCTTGCCTGCTGCGTCGCTGTGGCCAGTGGCCTTTGGTGTGGGCATGGGCCTGACGCTGTTGTTTGCCTTTGGTCTGCCGCCAGTATTGCAGCTGGCGCAGGTACCGCCGCTGCGCGTAATCAGGCGCGATGTGGGCGGGCTAAAGCCTGCGTCGCTGGCGGTACTGCTGATTGGCATTGCAGGCTTTGCCGCGCTGCTGCTGGCAGCAAGTTCTGACCTGAAGCTGGGCTTGATTGCCGTGGGCGGTTTTGCAGGCGCAGTGGCCGTGTTTGCAGGCCTGAGCTTTGTGGCAGTTAAGCTGCTGCGCCGCAGCGTGAACGAGGCCACGGCCCCGCGCTGGTTGGTGCTGGCAACGCGGCAAATATCGGCCCGCCCTGCGTATGCGGTGGTGCAGGTCAGCGCGCTGTCGGTGGGCCTGCTGGCGTTGATCTTGCTAATTTTGCTGCGCACCGACCTGATTGCCAGCTGGCGCCAAGCCACACCGGCTGATGCGCCAAACCGTTTTGTCATCAACATCATGCCCGAGCAAAGCGATGCCTTCGTTAAAAACCTGCAAGACAACCAAGTTAAAAAATACGATTATTTCCCCATGATCCGTGGCCGCCTGATCGCCATCAACGGTAAAACCACCTCGCCTGACAGTCAAACCGATGACCGCGCCAAACGCTTAGTGGACCGCGAATTTAATTTATCGAACAGCGCCACTAACCCTACGCATAACCAAGTGATAGCCGGTAAATGGACCGACAACGCCGCAGGCGAAATCAGCGTAGAAGAAGGCATAGCCACCACGCTGGGCGTAAAGCTGGGCGACAGCATGACGTTTGATATCGGCGGCATACAAGTGACTAGCAAAATTACCAGCCTGCGCAAAGTTGACTGGGGCAGCATGCGTGCTAACTTTTTTGTCATGTACACCGTAGCCCAGCTGCCCGAGGTGCCTGCCACCTACATGGCTGCGTTCAAAGCGCCTGTGGTCAAAGGCTTTGACAACGCCATGGTGCGCGCTTTTCCTAACGTGACCAATGTTGATATGAGCCTAACCATCAACCAAATTCAAAAAGTGCTAGACCAAGTGATACGCGCAGTAGAGTTTTTGTTTGGCTTTACTTTGGCTGCCGGCTTGGTGGTATTGTTTGCCGCAGTCACCGCCACGCGCGAAGAGCGGGCGCGCGAGTTTGCCATCATGCGCGCAGTGGGCGCAAGAAGCAGCCTGCTGCGCCAAGTGCAGCGTGCCGAGCTGGCAGGCGTGGGCATGTTGGCTGGCGTGTTGGCCAGTTTTGTTGCCATCGTGGTGGGCTGGGCGCTGGCTAAGTATGTGTTTGAATTTACCTGGACCGCCGCGTGGTGGGTGCCGCTGGCAGGCGGCGTGCTGGGCGCACTGTTAGCATTGGCAGCAGGCTGGTGGGGCCTGCGCAGCGTGCTGAACACCCCCGTAGTCACCACACTGCGGCGTGCCACAGAATAGCCTTATACTATTAATTTAATAGCTGCTTAATTAGTAAATACTTGGACTACAGGCTGATTACTCCATGAAAATAGAAGAAAAACCTGCTTTTGCAACGCCGTATGAGTGGATAGGCGGTGAAGCGAATGTCAAAGCCTTGGTAGAGCGGTTTTATGACCTGATGGACTTAGAACCCAGCTTTGCACGCCTGCGCGAAGTGCACGGCCCTAGCCTGGACA
>JANOSN010000830.1:0-3074 GCA_031415895.1 Polaromonas sp.
GCGGCGTTTTCGGCGGGCAGGCCGAACGCGTCCCAGCCCATGGGCATCAGTACATTAAAGCCCTTCATGCGCAGCTGGCGGGCCAGCATGTCGTTAATGGTGTAGTTGCGCACATGGCCCATGTGCAGCTTGCCACTGGGGTAAGGCAGCATCGAGCAGGCATAGTATTTGGGCTTGGGGTTGCCCTGCGCGTCTTTGGCGTGCTCGGCCACGCGGTAAACATCGCGCGCTGTCCAGTGCGCTTGGGCGGTTTTTTCAACGGCTAAATGGTCATATTTTTCGTGCATAGCCTTTGATTTTAAGGCTTGGCGTTTGTTAGCCCAAAAGCTAGCTTTCGCGAGCCCTTGTCTGCGACTGCAACAGAATAAATTTCAAGCCGCCAGCAAAAATGTTACTTCCCTAGGTTATCGTTGCGTAACTGAGTACTTAAGCTTCAAAAATTTTAATTATTTAACGTTTTAAGCTGTTGACACAGACTAATAATAATCAAGACAACAGGATTTTTATGAAGCGTTTTTGGTTTGCAGCAACCACCATTTACAGCGCACTGAGTGCCGCACAACAAGCCCCCGTAGTGTTACCCACTGTCAATATACAAGGGCAACAACAGCCTGCAGTAACTGACGCTCTGCCTAGCGCGATAGGCGCTTCTACAAACTTTGAGTTAGAAGATAAAGCCCAGCAGCCCCGCAGCCTGGATCAACTGCTGGTTGACGAAGGTGCCGCTGCCTGGGATGCAGCCAATTCGCTGGGCATTGCCAATGGGCTGAGCGTTCGAGGCTTTGTAGTGGCCAATCAAGGCGTGTCGACCCTGCAGGTAGGCCGCAATTTTTTGAACGGCCATGCTGATTTAGTATGGCGCTTTTCACGCGACCCCGCTACCGTGTCGCGTGTTCAGCTTATCAGCGGTAGCGATGCTACTTTGTTAGGTGCTGGCTCGCCTGCTGCTTCAGTTTTATTCACCACCAAAGCACCTGAAGGCGTGCAGGCGCGCAAGCTCAGTGTGGTGCTGGGCACCAGCGGGCTCAAGCGGGTGGTGGGCGATGCAGAGTTTCACTGGGGCCCGGTGCAAAGCCGCGCTGTCATTGCGCTTCAGCGTGATGATAAAAGCATCGAAGATGTTCAAGACGAGCGTAACGTGCTGCTGTTGTCCAACAAGCTGGCCGTTGGGGCTGGGTCGCTTAAATTGGATGTCGAGTACCACCAAAATAAAACACCTTTTCCGTTTGGCACAGCCTATGCAGGGGGCAAGTTTATTTTTGATCAACCGTTTGTTGATGCCCGTGCTTTTGCTAACCGTCAGTACCACCGCCAGGCGCTGTATTTTGACCATCCGCTGGGCGAGAAGTCACAAATTAGCCTTTACTGGCAGCATGGCCACAGCACGCGCAATGAGTTGTTACTGGGGTTTTTTGACCCGCTCAACGCGACCAAACTGCGCGGCTACTACCGCACCGTAGATGAAAACAATAGCCAGTCTGATCTGGGTGTCAAACTTACTGGTGAGTTTAACACCGGCGCTATTTCGCACGGCTGGGCTGCAACATGGCAGCATCTTGGGCTGGTACGGGATTTTGCAGGCCCGCAAAATATTGGCGGCTTTACCCTGGACGTGGCTAACCCGGTTTATCCAACCAGTTTGCAGGCCTTGCCGCTGTCTGCGCGATTTGCGTTTGAGCGCTACCGCGAGCGCGGCATCGCACTGGCAGATGTAGCACGTTGGGGCGACTGGGAAACACGCTTTGCGTTGCGCCGCAGCGCATACCAACTCAGCAGTAGCACTACGCTAACAGGCCCTGTGGTACCCGTGGCAGAAGCCTCACACACTAGCTCATCGGTGGCACTTGGCAAACGCTTGACCGACACCCAGCGCTTATGGGTGAGCCGCACAGAGTCTTTTTTACCCAACCGTGGCCGGTTCAGCGGCGGCGCATTTTTACCACCCAGCGTCAGCCGCCAATATGAGTTGGGCTGGCAATATAAGGCGAATAAGCAGGCTTTTTCTTTCGCAGTTTTCGATCTAGAACAGTCCAACTTGCCCGGTAAAAATCCGTCCGACCCCGATGCATTGGTATTGATTGGTAGCAACCGATCTAAAGGATTCGAAGCAAAAGTTGACTTCCGTGCAGCTGGCATGGAATGGCAAGGCGCGCTTACCAGACTGCAAGCCCGGGTGCAAGACAGAATCAGCGCCACACAAGGCAGTTTCTTAGTCGGTAGCCCTGATGGCTACGGCAGTTTAAAGGCAAGCCTGCCAGTAGGCGCTGGCATGACCACTTGGGCGCGCTGGCAAGGCGCTACCAGCCGTCCTGGAGACGACAAAGCCAGCTTCAGATCACCCGGCTATGGCATCTTAGGCGTGGGCTTAGAGGCAGCGGCCACACCAGGCGGCACTCGTTGGGGCACTAATATTCAAAACTTGGCTGACAAACGCTACGTGCGGTCACTGACTGGAGCAGACAACGTGTGGCAAGGGCCAAGACGCAGTTTGCAGGTATGGGCTGATACAGCGTTCTAAATTTCTCTGCCCACATAAAGAATGAAAATGCCATGAGGGGCACCCTCCGTTTTCACAGCTAACGTATGCACCTCACCTGCACACCCGCTGCCTTTGCGATCTGAAGCCACGGTTTATCTGCAGTCAAAACTGCCGCACCCTTAGCCCGCGCCAACGCTAGACAAGCACGGTCGCCCAAAGACAATCCTGCAAACCTTGTTGCACTGCGCAGCCAAGCGGCATCAGCAGACTGGGCTGCGTCAAAAGCCACTATTTGCAGCTCAACTGATGTCATCACAGAGGCACACTCAGCGGGGCTCAGCCCCTTGTCTAGAAGTTTGGTGAGAACTTCAGTATGGTTTGCTGCGCTCAGCAAGCAAGGGCTGGTTAATGCCTGCATCACCGCGTCAGAGCCAGGCTCATCGTTAAACAGCGCCAGTAGCGCAGAGGCATCCAGCACTGTTGCGGGCACCATCAAACCCGTCTTAGCCATGAGCAGCCTCTTGCCTACGGTCAGCAATTAATTCATCCACCAGCGATGTACCTGCTGGCACATGCTGGCGCACCAGAGCTTGGG
>JANOSN010000831.1:0-1578 GCA_031415895.1 Polaromonas sp.
AATAAAGCTCTGTTGTCAAAAATCTTGACGTACCACGTTGTGCCGGGCCTAGTGCGCGAAGACAAAGTACCGGTAGGCACCCCGATTACTACTGTGCAAGGCGAGACCTTCACAGTTGACGCAACTTTATCGATCACCGACCAGCGCGCACGCAAAGCCAAGATCGTTATCACTAATGTGGCCGCTACTAACGGCGTGATCCACGCTATAGACAAAGTTATTTTGCCGAAACCTTAATGTATTTACCTGCATGCCCAGCACTCTGGTTGTGCACATTGTTTTGCCTTGGCTTGAAAAGCTCGCGGGATTTTCAAGCCTTCCTCTCCCTGTAGTTTCCCGTTATTTTTAAGGACTCATCATGAAAAAGACTCTTCTTACTCTCGCACTAGGCTTAGGTATGTCTGTTAGCGCCATGGCGCAAGACATTGTGGACGTAGCCTCAAAAGCTGGTAGCTTCAAAACCTTGGTAGCTGCTGTTCAAGCGGCTGGCTTGGTCGACGTACTCAAAGGCCCAGGCCCGTTTACCGTGTTCGCACCGTCTGACGAAGCTTTTGCCAAAATTCCTAAAGCGACTTTGGACGGCCTATTGAAAGACAAAGCAGCACTTACCAAGGTACTGACTTATCACGTTGTGCCAGGCAAAGTGATGGCAGCTGACGTAAAAGCTGGTAAGGTAAAAACCGTGCAGGGCCAAGAAATTACCGTAAAAACCGACGGCGGTGTGATGGTAGACGGCGCTAAAGTGGTGGCTACCGATGTGGCAGCTAGCAACGGCGTGATCCACGTGATCGACACAGTAATCATGCCCAAGTAAATAACAGCTTGGTCTCTTTGTTGAGGCTGTGTTCGTACGAGGGTGGGTAGATTACGGTCTACTCACCTTTTTTCTGTCAAATTGGCTTGTAGTCCAAGCATTTATTGCTCAAGCAGCTATAAAAATCATAGTAAAAGCAATGCGCTATTTGCCACCCCCGCGACAGCCTAGCGCTGCTGCAGACCGCACAATATACCCATGGGAACACTTTACTTAGTACGCCACGGCCAAGCCAGCTTTGGTGCAGCCGACTACGACAACTTAAGCAGCTTAGGCCACCAGCAAGCAGTGCGCCTGGGTGAATATTTCAAATCTAAAGGCCTGCAATTCGACGGCGTGCTAATGGGCACGCTGCGCCGCCACGCGCAGACGTATGCGGGAATCTGCAAAGGTGCAGGGATTGACAAGCAGGCGCTGCCGTGGCCGGGGCTGAACGAGTACGACAGCGACGCTGTGGTCAAAGCCGTGCACACCGAGCCACTGAGTACCGAGCGCACGCCCGAGAATTATCGCCACCACTTTCGCTTGCTTAAAAAAGGCCTTGCCGCATGGATGGACGGCAGCGCGCAGCCCCACGGCATGCCCACCTACCCGCAGTTTGTGCACGGCGTTACCAGCGCGCTAGACCACGTGCGTGCGCAATTTGTAGCCAATGAAAAATCCAACATTCTCATCGTCAGCAGCGGCGGCCCCATCAGCACAGCCGTAGGCCACGTGCTAGGTACATCAGCCGAAACCACCATTGAGCTGAACCTGCGCATCCG
>JANOSN010000832.1:0-1409 GCA_031415895.1 Polaromonas sp.
GCAGCGGGTTCATGTCAGCAGGTTTTTGCCAATGGGTGTACAACGAGCATTTCTTGTCAATGGGTACAGCCAGCACTTTGCCGTCAACACCCGCCTCGTCCTCCATCATCAAAATGCCAATCGGGCGGCAAGTCACCACCACACCCGGGATAAGCGGCACGGGTGTGATCACCAACACGTCCACTGGGTCGCCATCACCGCTGAGGGTTTTGGGCACATAGCCGTAGTTGGTGGGGTAATGCATGGCGGTAGACCTAAATCGGTCTACAAAGAGTGCGCCACTTTCTTTATCTACCTCGTACTTGATCGGGTCAGCGTTCATCGGAATTTCGATGATCACGTTAAATTCATGCGGTGCGTTTTTGCCAGGTTGTACGAGATCAAGGGACATTGCAAATTCTCTGTAAAAGTGTTGAAAAGTAAATGAGGTAGCTTAAAGCCTAGGATTAACCCTGATTTTACTTTCAACACCCTTGCTAGAACGCAAATAAGTCACATTTTGCGGCTACATTGCATTCGTTGGCCAATTGTCTCCGGTGAGATGAGGAAGCAACGCAGCGGGTGCCCTGGGCCTACGTAGCGTTGTTTAAAAGCGTTGCTTAGCCAAATGCACCTTCTTCGTCAAAAACTATATGGAGATTTTTTCTATGACAAGCAATTCAGTGCTGATTTTGGCACTTGTATGCGGGCTGATAGCCGTGGGCTACGGCGTATGGGCACGCAGTTGGATATTGTCCCAAGACGCAGGTAATGCGCGTATGCAAGAGATTGCAGCCGCCATACAGACCGGTGCAGCGGCTTATTTGGCACGCCAATACAAAACCATCACCATCGTCGGTGTAGTGCTAGCGATTTTGATTGGGTTTTTTCTTGACTGGACATCGTCTATCGGCTTTGTCATTGGTGCAGTGCTATCGGGTGCTTGCGGCTTTATTGGCATGAACGTGTCGGTCAAAGCCAACGTGCGCACCGCACAAGCTGCCACCAAAGGCATTGGCCCCGCGCTAGACGTAGCCTTTCGCGGCGGCGCTATCACTGGCATGCTGGTGGTGGGCCTAGGCCTGCTGGGCGTAACGGTGTTTTACTGGTTCTTAGTCGGTAACGGCAACCTAACCCCTGACAAAAACTTGGCCAAAATGCTCAACCCTCTGATTGGCTTTGCTTTTGGCTCGTCACTGATCTCGATCTTCGCCCGCTTGGGTGGTGGTATTTTTACCAAAGGCGCTGACGTAGGCGCTGACCTGGTAGGTAAGGTAGAAGCTGGCATTCCTGAGGATGACCCACGCAACCCTGCCGTGATTGCCGATAACGTGGGCGACAACGTGGGCGACTGCGCTGGCATGGCTGCTGACTTGTTTGAAACTTATGCGGTCACGCTGATTGCCACCATGGTGCTAGGCGCACTGGTG
>JANOSN010000833.1:0-1812 GCA_031415895.1 Polaromonas sp.
GTCACCGCAATCAGCGGTAGCGTAAACTGACTGCGCCATGCTGCAGCCAAGTACCCAAGTGCCAACTTGGTATCTTCAACTTGCAGTCCATTTAAACCTGCTACGGCCACGCCATGGTGCGCCATGACTGCTTGGGCACCAGCTTCGCGTGCCTTGGCTAAAAAATCATTGGCGTCATACGTCTCGCCAATGAGCGCCACAAACAAATCGCTAGTTTGTAAACTGCGGGTGTCGGTATGTACGCGGGTAAAGCTGGTGCTGCCCTCGCCCACCAGCTTGGCTTGGATGCCACAGTTTTGCAGCAGCTGGGCTGCACGTTGCAAGCTCATCATGCTGGGGCTCCTTGTTTATTGCTTTGCAGTGCAGTGCGGGCATGCGCTAGATCATTAAAAGGGTGTTTGACACCTGCAATATCTTGGTATTCTTCTGCACCTTTGCCTGCGATCAACACGACATCGTTAGCGCGTGCTGTATTAACAGCATAAGCAATGGCTGCTGCACGGTCGCTTTGCACTTGCACGCGTGCAGGTGCTGACAAACCCGCTACGATCTGCGCAATGATGTTTTGCGCAGGCTCTGTGCGTGGATTGTCACTGGTAATCACCAGCTTGTCGGCATTACGTTCTGCCACTTGCGCCATCAGCGGGCGCTTGGATGCATCGCGGTCACCACCGCAGCCAAATACGCACCACAGCTGACCACCACGCGAACGCGCTATAGGGCGCATTGCGGCCAGTGCTTTATCCAAAGCGTCTGGCGTGTGGGCGTAATCTACTGCCACCAAAGGAGCCTTGGGTAGGATGATGCATTCCATACGACCAGGCACTGCCGTGCACTGCGATATGGCGTGTGCAGCTTGGTCTAGCGCAATGTCTAAGCTGCGCAGACTACCGATAGCGCACAGCATGTTGTCTATGTTGTAGCTGCCGACTACTGCGCACTGTACTGTGGCACTGTTTTGCCCTTCGCGCACTGTAAATTGCATGCCCGTGTCGGTGTGTTGCACATCTTGCGCCCAAATGCGCGCATCGGTGCGCAGCTGTGACACGGTCCACACTTGCACTGCCCGTGCAGCGCAATAGTCAACCAGCAGCGCGCCTTGCGGATCATCTAAATTAACCACCGCAGCTTGCAGGCTAGACCAATCGAACAACGCCAGCTTGGCCTGCCAATAGGCTGGCATGCTGCCGTGATAGTCCAAATGGTCTTGCGTGAAATTGGTAAACACTGCCGTGCGCACTGCTACGCCTGCCATGCGCTGCTCGGCCAGACCAATGCTGGTGGCCTCGATAGCACACGCATGTGCACCCGCCATGCGCATGCCGGCGAGCGCAGCGTGCATCAGCACAGGGTCAGGTGTGGTGTTGCCTGTAAAGACCATTTTCCCTGGAATTCCCACACCCAAAGTACCCACTAGTCCACATGAATATTGCTCAAGCAGCTGCGTTTTTGATAGCGCTCTGTGGTTTTCATGGTGCTTATAACGCAAGGTATTGAGCGCTTGTGCTACCCACCAAGCCGTCGAGGTTTTGCCATTGGTACCCGTGATAGCAATGACATCCAGCTGCTGGCTAGGCTGGCCGTAATAGTCTGCCGCAATTAAACCCGTGGCAGCTTTTAAGCCCGTGTAGCTAGCTATACGGGCATCATCAAATTTAAAAGCCTCTGCACCCTCAGCCTCAACCAAACAGGCTGCAGCACCTGCGTCTAACGCAGCTTGCACGTACAAACGTCCATCTGTGGCCGCGCCAGGCCAAGCAATAAAACCATCGCCCACACCAATTTTGCGGCTCGTGGTGTGCAACGCACCAG
>JANOSN010000834.1:0-1345 GCA_031415895.1 Polaromonas sp.
AATAAAAATAAAACAATTAAAGAATTAAAGAATTAAAGAATTAAAGAATTAAAAAATCGTAGAAGACATTACTAACTCACTTTGGTATTCATTTTTTTCTTCTTTAGCGTCCTTCGCGAAATCTTCGCGCACTTCGCGTCCGGTATTAACTCTTCAGGGTTTTTAATTTAAACAAACCGTCGCACATCGACAAAATGCCCATGTACCGCCGCAGCAGCAGCCATAGCCGGAGACACAAGGTGGGTGCGGCCACCTGCACCTTGCCTGCCTTCGAAGTTGCGGTTCGATGTAGAAGCACAGCGCTCTCCCGGCTCTAATCGGTCAGCGTTCATCGCTAAGCACATAGAGCAGCCAGGTTCCCGCCATTCAAAGCCTGCGGCTTTAAAAATCTCATGCAAACCTTCGGCTTCGGCTTGCGCTTTGACTAAGCCAGAGCCTGGCACGACCAAAGCTAGCTTGATGTTTTTGGCGACCTTCATGCCGATTTTTTTAACAATCGCTGCAGCCTCGCGCATGTCTTCGATGCGGCTGTTGGTGCAACTGCCGATGAAGACTTTGTCGACGAACAAATCGTTCAGCGCTTTGTTGGGCTCCAGGCCCATATAGACCAAGGCGCGCTCAATCGCTATGCGCTTATTCGCATCTTTTTCTTTGTCGGGGTCTGGCACGCGGTCGTCTATTGACAGCACCATCTCGGGGCTGGTGCCCCAGGTAACTTGCGGGATGATCTTGGAGCCGTCTAGCTCTACTGTCGCGTCAAACTTGGCGGCTGGGTCGCTTTGCAGTGTTTTCCAATAGGTGATGGCGTGCTGCATGGCTACGCCCGTGGGCGACATGGGGCGGCCCTGCACATACTCAATGGTTTTGTCGTCCACTGCAATCAGGCCTGCGCGCGCGCCAGCTTCAATCGCCATATTGCACACCGTCATGCGGCCTTCCATGCTCAGGCTGCGAACGGTCGAGCCTGCAAACTCGATGGTGTAGCCAGTGCCCCCTGCGGTGCCGATTTTGCCAATGATGGCCAGCACTACGTCTTTGGCGGTCACGCCTTTAGCCAGAGCGCCATCGACTTTAATGAGCAGATTTTTAGCTTTTTTAGCCAGCAGGGTTTGCGTGGCCATCACATGCTCTACCTCGCTGGTGCCAATACCGTGCGCCAGCGCGCCGAACGCGCCGTGGGTAGACGTGTGGCTGTCGCCGCAAACAACAGTCATACCGGGCAGGGTAGCGCCGTTTTCAGGGCCAATGACGTGCACGATGCCTTGGCGTTTGGACATGAACGGGAAGAACGCCGCTGCGCCAAATTCGGCAATGTTTTTGTCTAGCGTGACAATTTGCTCTTTGC
>JANOSN010000835.1:0-2026 GCA_031415895.1 Polaromonas sp.
TGGCGTAATCAGCGTCCATAAACAAATACGAGCCTGCTTGCAACTCGCCATACACGCCGCTGCTAGCCTCGCAGCCAAAGGTACCCGTGCCTGCACCAGTCACCAAGGGCACGCTAAAGCCAGCCGCCGCCAGCGCTGAGGTAGTGCGCTGCACGTCCAGCAGCACTGCGGCCATGGCAGCGCGCCGCTGGGCCACAGTGCGCACATGCTGCGCCCCGCCATGGTATGCCTGCAGCCC
Source organism: Polaromonas sp. (assembly GCA_031415895.1). GTDB lineage: Bacteria > Pseudomonadota > Gammaproteobacteria > Burkholderiales > Burkholderiaceae_C > JAAFIP01. The sequence goes on from JANOSN010000835.1 coordinate 239, forward strand.
CGCAAAACGCAAACCGCTGTGCTGCTCAATAGCCTGCGCCAAGGGCACAGCAGCATCTCCCGGTGGCACGCCGCAGCGCGCTTGGCCTACGTCAATTTCTATAAAAACATCTAACACGCTGGCACCACCGTGCTGCGCCATGGCGTGTGCTATGCGCTGCACACCTAGCAAGCTGTCTACAGCCAAGGCTAATTGGCCACCATGGCCAGACAAGCTTAAACACAGCTGCGCAAGTTGTGCGCATTTAGCTGGCGCGATCACTTGGTTACTGACATAGATATTCGTCACACCACTAAAAGCCAAGGCCTGCGCTTCAGATGTTTTTTGTACACACACACCGACGGCACCAGCTTGCATTTGCAGCAAGGCCAATTGCCCTGATTTGTGCATCTTGGCGTGTGGCCGCAAGCGCACGCCGTGCTGCGTGGCAAAAGCTTGCATAGCGTTTAAATTGCGCTCCATTGCGTCCAGGTCTAGCACCAGTGATGGTGTGTCGATAGCTGCAACGCTTTGGTTTATCAAGGGGTGTTTCAACATACTCGACGTGATCAACAATAGAAAGTATGCAGCAGATTAGTTTCAGCGCGTAGGCACTGAAGGCATACCACCGCCGCTGGGCACAGAGGGCATACCGCCTGAGGGCGCACCACTGCGGCCGCCTGTTCCTGGAATACCAAAGGGTACTGGCAAAGGCTCGTTCACATTGCCTGGGCCACCAAAGACGTTTTTGTTGATCTCGTTTTGTACGCCTTGCATTTGACGCTGCTGGTTTTGCTGCGGTGTCAAGCGCGAGCCTGCACCGGGTATGAAGCCGTCGCCACCGATATTTTTAAAGATGTCTTGCAGGTTTTGGCCCTCGCGCATTAGCCCGCGGTCAATCAGGCCGCGCTGCATGATGGCGTCTTGGTTATTGCGGTGCTGGACTAAATCGTTTTCATACTGACCACGTGCGCGCAACAAAAATATAGGCATCTGCTGCTGGGTGTACACCTTGGGCAAAAAGGCATCGATAGGAATATAGGCCGCTTGGCCTACCACTACATCGACACTGCCTTTGGGCGTCTCCAGCGTGGTCGCGCCTTCGTACACCACGTTGTGGGTGCCGGCTTCTTCGGGGGTTTCGGCGTCTTCGGCGGTGTAGAAGATCACCTCATGGTCGGTGCCGCGCACGCCTATGGTGGCAGTGGGCGTGGTAATGCGGTAGGCCTTGGGGCGGGTTTTAGCAATCCAGCCCGTCACCGTGCGCAGGCTGCCTGTGATTAAGCTGATGAGTGAGCTGTCGCGGCTGTTGCCGTTGGCAGCGTATTCGGTAATTTTCAGGCGTGAATTAGCGCGCACTGCCAGGTAAGCGCCGTCGGCCATGGTGGCATGCGCTTCGCTGTCATCATCGGTCTGGATGGTGTCGCCCACCAGCAGCGCCATGCCGGGGGTGGTGTTGCGGGGTATGCCTTTGATGGAAGTGACGGTGACGGTGCCACTGAGCAAATCTACCGTGCCGATGGCGGTACTGCTAGCTGTACCGGTGGCTGCACTGGATGCTGCGCGGGCGGCGGGCGCTTTGGGCGCAGGGCTGCTGGGCTTGGTTTGCGCCCACACTGCGGCGCTCAGGCCTAGCAGCAGCGCGAGTACGCTGGTTCGCAAAATGGTCATACGGTCTCCGGCTTGTATCTTTGTGTAGCCTATTCTCGCAGTTAGCGCGCACTTGGGCTAGGGCATGGGCTAGACAATATTTGGCACTTTGGCCATTTAAGCCGTGCGGTCGTCCATCGCGGCTGCGTCAAACTGCGC
>JANOSN010000836.1:0-4701 GCA_031415895.1 Polaromonas sp.
ATAGTGACTCCCATGAAATGGGTATTTGAGAAACTGTCAACGTTTTAGTCCTCAGATGACCAACCCATACGTCCACTACATAGGCGCAAGTTAAAAATAGCATGAAAAGTGCCCGTAGTCCAAGTATCTATTGCTCAAGAAGCTATTAAATTCATAGTGACTTTAGTTCTAGTGCTTCGTGCTCTTATGGTATCAAGCCTTGGCCATCAGGCGCTTTGAATTCTCCAGACAAACATCCATGTATCCACGCCAAAGAATTTGTGTGATGCCCGACAACGGTACGGCACTGACAGCGTTTTTAGCGGTGAAGGTATATGTCCAGATCACCAATGTTCCACCAGGAGCTGGGCTGAAAGTCCATTCACCTCGCGCACCCGTGGCTATGCTGCGAATCAGCGGGTTGCCAAACTCCCACACCCGATAGGCAAAGCGATTTGATGGCTCAAACTTTGTAACCTGCTCACGCACCGTGCTGCCGTCGGCCAAATGAATGAGGCGGGCAGAGCCGGCAACCGTCCACGGGCCAGTATTCTCTGATGTCTTGACAACCGCAGGCAGCGGCCCATAGCCCGTCAGCACCTTGGGCAGTACATCTTCAGCCGAGATAAAGTTAAAAACGGCCTCGGGCGTGCCGGTGATGATGGCTTGCCGTGTGATGGGAACTTCATGTAAGCGCATAGGTCCTTCCTGGGCCGTAGTTTCAATGGGGCTGATAGTGGCGCATCCTGCAAGCAGGGCGACTGATAAAAAGGTGACTAGCACGCCATTTACGCAAAACGCAACAGCGTTTGAATGCTTAGTGAGATGGGTTGGTATGTTCGGCATGATCTACATCTAAAGTTAAAGAATAGTCATAATATGAAGATTCTCTCAACTTGTGAATTCGCATCCCATGACGCGCTCAAAAACCTCTGCTAAGTCAATAAGAATGCCTGTTCAGGCGAGATCAGCTTACACGGTTGAGGCCATTTTTGAAGCAACTATTCAGGTTTTAGTGCGGATAGGTATCCACCAGCTCACGACAACCAAGGTTGCCAATAGGGCAGGCGTTTCGGTGGGCACGCTGTACCAATACTTCCCCAATAAAAACGCCTTATTGTCCGCCGCACTGGAACGGCATCTCAACGTCGTGGTCAGCGCGGTGGAGAAAGCATGCAACTCCGCTAAAGGCCAGACAGTGCATGCTATGGCCACATCGCTGGTCAGCGCATTTATGGATGCCAAGCTCAGCGCAACTGACGCATCCAAAGCGCTGTACGCTGTTGCCAGTGAACTGGGCAGTGCCGATGTGGTAACGCGCATGACGCAAAGATCCCAGCTTGCGCTGTGCGACATGCTAGCCACCGCATCTGATGCAACTTTCAGCGACCTGCGTGTTGTCAGCTACATGCTATCGACCGCGCTGGTTGGGCCAGTTCAAGGCTTGCTGAGTAGTGCTATGCCGCCCACCTTTGTGCAGCAGGTCAAACAGCAATTGGCCATCAGGACAAGCGCTTACTTACAACAGGCGGCGATAGAACGCTAATTCGATTTGCACCAAATAACTTTTGCGACTGACGAGGCTGTAACGCAGCTGCAAATGCTGTGGTGCTAAGGCAAGCTGCAGCGCCGTCTTGATAATCACGACATCTATAGATTTAGTATTTTGCAGATGCAAACAACCCACAGTCCAAGTATTCATTGCTTAAATAGCTATTAAAAAAATAGCGTCTTACTTTTCAGTAAGACGCTATCTTGTAGACTTCACTCTCTCAGCTGTTTCGCTCTAGCAAAAATTTACCTTAGAGAAATGAGGTTTTATTCAGCTGCTTCGCTAGGTGCAGCTTCTTCAGCCGTGCTGTTACCAGCCAACTCTGCCGCTTCCGAATCGGCAATGGCGCGGCGCTCGGCCTCGTCCATGGCTTCTTTGGCTTTGCGTGCATTGTGGAAAGCAATACCGGTACCCGCAGGTATCAAGCGGCCCACAATCACGTTTTCCTTCAGACCGCGCAGGGTATCGCGTTTGCCCATAATGGCAGCCTCGGTCAGCACACGGGTGGTCTCTTGGAAAGACGCTGCAGAGATAAAACTGTCGGTCGATAGCGATGCCTTTGTGATACCTAGCAACAAGTTGGTGTAAGTAACAGGAAGCTTGCCATCAGCGCGCAATGCATCGTTTTTGTCTAGCATTTCTGAGCGCTCAACTTGCTCGCCATTTATGTAGCTTGAATCTCCTGCATTTTCGACCACCACGCGGCGCAGCATCTGACGCACAATCACTTCAATGTGTTTGTCGTTGATCTTCACGCCTTGCAAACGGTACACGTCTTGCACTTCGTCCACCACATAGCGGGCCAGCTCTTCAACACCTAGCAAACGCAAGATATCTTGTGGGTCTGCGGGACCGTCAACAACGCTTTCGCCTTTGTTAACCACTTGGCCTTCGTGCACTAGGATGCTCTTTTCTTTCGGGATGAGTTCGTCCCACACTTTGCCGTCTGGGTCAGTGATCTGCAATCGTACTTTACCTTTGGTTTCTTTACCAAACGACACGGTACCAGTCATTTCAGCCAGCATGCCTTTGTCTTTGGGCGAGCGGGCTTCGAACAGCTCGGCCACACGCGGCAAGCCGCCGGTAATGTCTCGCGTCTTCTGTCCTTCAACTGGAATACGCGCAAGCACCTCACCTGGCCCTACGTCTTGGCCATCACGCACTTGAATCAGCGCACCGACTTGGAAGCCGATGGTCACCGAGTGGTCGGTACCGGGGATCTTCACTTCGTTACCGGAAGCGTCGATCAGCTTGATTTGTGGACGCACGATCTTGGTGGCGCCACGGCGCTTAGGATCGATGACGACCATGGTGGACAAGCCGGTGACTTCATCAACCTGCTTAGCCACAGTTAAGCCCTCTTCCACGTTCTCAAATTTCGCTTTGCCGGCGAATTCAGTAATGATGGGTCGGGTCAATGGATCCCAGTTGGCCAAGATAGCGCCAGCTTTGATCTGTTGATCGGCCTTGACCGTCAACACTGCACCGTAAGGCACTTTGTGACGCTCACGTTCGCGGCCGTTGTCGTCCGCGATGATGATCTCACCTGAACGCGCAATCACCACCAGCTCTTTTTTGCTGTTGGTTACGTAGCGCATAGTGGCGTTAAAACCAATACTGCCATTACTTTTTGCTTCGACGCTAGACGCAATAGAGGCACGCGAGGCTGCACCACCGATGTGGAAGGTACGCATGGTCAACTGGGTACCAGGCTCGCCAATCGACTGCGCAGCAATAATCCCTACTGCCTCGCCATTGTTGATCAACCCACCACGGCCCAAGTCACGTCCGTAGCACTTGGCACACAGACCATAGCGTGTCTCGCAGTTGAGGACGGTACGTACTTTAACTTCGTCTAAACCAGTGGCTTCGATTTCATCGATCTCGTCTTCCTCTAGCATCTGGCCAGATTTAACTAGCACCGAACGATTTTCTGGATGCAAAATGTCATCGACTGCAGTACGACCCAATATACGATCACGCAAGGACTCAATCACTTCGCCGCCCTCGACGATAGCGCGCATGACTTGGCCTTCTTGCGTTCCACAATCGAGTTCAGTAACAACCAAATCGTGCACCACATCGCACAAGCGGCGAGTGAGATAGCCCGAGTTAGCGGTTTTGAGCGCGGTATCGGCCAAGCCTTTGCGCGCACCGTGGGTGGAGATAAAGTACTCCAACACGTTCAAGCCTTCGCGGAAGTTAGCAGTAATCGGTGTCTCAATGATCGAGCCGTCAGGCTTGGCCATCAAACCGCGCATACCAGCAACTTGGCGAATCTGTGCAGCAGAGCCGCGTGCACCAGAGTCGGCCATCATTTAAATGGAGTTACACGACTCTTGCTCAACTTGCTTGCCATGGCGGTCAGTGGTCATTTCTTTAGACAACTGGGCCATCATGACCTTGGATACTTCGTCGCCAGCCTTGCCCCAGATGTCCACAACTTTGTTGTAGCGCTCACCTGCAGTCACCAAGCCTGAAGAGTATTGGTTAGCAATTTCTTTGACTTCCTTCTCGGCGCGGTCAATGATACTTTGCTTTTCTTTGGGCACCAACATGTCGTCGATGGCAATCGAAATGCCAGCTTGAGTTGCTAGACGGAAACCGCTTTGCAGCAACTTGTCGGCAAACACCACGGTCTCTTTCAATCCGCACTTGCGAAAAGATACGTTGATGAGTTTAGAAATTTCTTTCTTCTTGAGCGCTTTGTTGATGTTGGAGAAAGGCAAGCCCTTAGGCAGAATTTCTGACAACAAGGCACGACCTACCGTGGTGTCCACCAGCTTAGTCGACGGGATAAATTCACCCGTCTCTTTGCTCTTGGTGTATTCCGTAATTCGCACGGCAATCTTAGCTGTCAACTCTACTTGCTTGGCGTCCAGCGCACGCAGCACTTCACCAATGTCAGAGAAGATCAAACCCTCACCCTTGCCGTTGATACGATCGCGGGTGGTGTAGTACAAGCCCAGCACCACGTCTTGCGACGGCACAATGGACGGCTCGCCTGACGCAGGGAAGATGATGTTGTTAGACGCCAGCATCAGTGCGCGGCACTCCATCTGCGCTTCCACAGACAAAGGTACGTGCACAGCCATCTGGTCACCGTCAAAGTCGGCGTTGAACGCAGAACAAACTAACGGGTGCAACTGAATGGCTTTGCCTTCAATTAA
>JANOSN010000837.1:0-1401 GCA_031415895.1 Polaromonas sp.
AAAGCGCCCTCGCCTTGCGTGTCAGCGTTGCCGTTGGCGTTAGGCCAGCTCATCGAGCGAATGCGCACTTGGCCTGCTGCATCGGTGCTGCGGTGAGGTAGCTCTGCAGCCGCCGCGTAAAAGCCGTTCATGCCGCCGTTAAATTGCGGTTTAATATGCCGCTTGTCGTTTGTGTTGCCGCTCAGCACGCTGCTAAAAGTGTAGTGATCACCATTCACATCAACCAAATAACGCCAGCTGCCTTGCACGGGAAAAGCCTCGTTAGACAGTGGTGTGTCAAACGCTGCAACGGCTTGACCCACTGCGTTTAATTCGATCAAGCTTACCTCGCCCAGTTTGCCGCCTGAGAAGCTGCGCAACACAAATCGTCCGTCAGGGCTGATGCGTTCGTAGCTGCCCAGCGCCACGCGGGTGGTGCCGTAGCTGTCGATTTGTTGGCCTACCAAGCTAGCTGGCAGCGCAGTAAAGGTGCTGGCTGGAATACATTGCTCTGGCAACAGCGCAATGGCTTGTACAGTGGTAGAAATCGGTTTTAAAGGGTTATTTTGTGCTGTAGTCCAAGTATTTATTAGGTTTATAGCTATAAATATAATAGCGTTCCGATTTAACATACCAAAGATGCGACACACGCCGCTGGTGCTAACCGTCATTGCGAATGCCTAGCTGTAGTATTAGCTACTACCGCTGCTGCCAAAGGTTCAAAACCTGTACTATCTGCCATTCTTTGTGCCAAGCTGCTAGCCCATGCAGCCTCAGGCATAGCACCCACAACAGGATAGCGGTGCACGCTAGCATAGCCATAGCTGCGGCGGTTACGCACCACAAACGCAGTTGGAAAGTGACGCAACGCATCGCGTTGCGTCAACGCTTGTGCACACAGGGCTAGGCTGCCTTGCAGGCTGGTTGCGCTGCGCTGCATTGTGCTGTTGTTGGTACTGGCAGCCATGCGGCTGCGTGCTGCATCGATTTCTGTCTGCGGTACCTGTGCATCATGCACGGCAACAAACAGCAGGCCCTGCTGCAACGCCTGCTGCTGCACTGCGGCCGCGTGCTGGGCAGACAGCACCATGCGCGGTGACCACACATACACCAGCGTGTTGGTTGGGTGCGTTATTGCAAGCAGTTTTTTATCATCAAAACACGTCGCAGCCCAAGTATTTATTGCACAAGTAGCTATAAAAATAGTAGTGATTACTTTTAGGCAGTGCACCACCTGTATTGTGTGCAGCATGGTGCACTCAGGTAGTTTGCAGCCGCTCTAGCAGCTGCAGCATGTCGCTAGGCTGGTGGGCTACGGCGTGTGCACCCCAGCTGTCTACTGCATGCTCGCCCAAATAGCCCCAAGCGGCGGCCACGCTGAACATGCCTGCGGCCAGGCCTGCGTCAATGTCGCGCTTGTCG
>JANOSN010000838.1:0-7272 GCA_031415895.1 Polaromonas sp.
GATGTTCAGGCCACGCAAAGCGTCAACTTTGTCGTACTCGATCTCAGGGAAAATGATCTGCTCTTTTACACCGATGTTGTAGTTACCACGACCATCGAATGCGCGACCAGAGATACCACGGAAGTCACGTACGCGAGGCAAAGCCACGGTCACGAAACGATCCAGGAATTCATACATGTGCTCGCCGCGCAAGGTAACCATGCAACCGATTGGCAAACCTTCGCGGATTTTGAAACCGGCGATGGGCTTCTTGGCCTTGGTGACCACGGGCTTTTGGCCGGCGATTTTGGTCATGTCGCTGACAGCGTTGTCCATTACTTTTTTGTCAGCTACGGCTTCGCTCACACCCATGTTCAAGGTGATTTTGGTCAGACGCGGCACTTGCATGGGCGACTTGTAGCCAAACTGCTTGATCAGCTCGGGAGCAATTTTGTCAATGTAAATTTGTTTGAGGCGTGCCATGATTACGCGGCCTTAATTTCTTCGCCGCTCGACTTGTAAACGCGAACGCGCTTACCATCGGCTGCAACTTTGATACCCACGCGATCCGCTTTGCCCGACGTGCCATTGAAAATAGCTATGTTGGACTGGTGGATTGCCATGGCCTTTTCGACAATACCGCCGGTGGTGTTTTTCAGAGGATTTGGCTTGGTATGTTTTTTCACCAAGTTAATGCCTTCAACTAACACGTGGCTGCCATCTTTACGCGAGGACACTGTGCCGCGCTTGCCTTTGTCGCGACCAGCGATCACGATGATCTGGTCGCCTGAGCGAATTTTGTTCATAGCTTTGCAGTCCTTACAAAACTTCAGGTGCCAGGGACACGATCTTCATGAACTTCTCGTTGCGCAGTTCGCGCGTGACGGGTCCGAAGATGCGGGTGCCAATTGGCTCCAGCTTGTTGTTAAGCAGCACGGCGGCATTACCGTCGAACTTTACGAGTGAGCCATCGCCACGGCGAATGCCTTTGGCGGTGCGAACTACTACAGCGCTATACACTTCGCCTTTTTTGACGCGTGCACGTGGAGCAGCTTCTTTAATGCTTACTTTAATCACATCGCCCACGGATGCGTAGCGGCGCTTAGAGCCACCAAGCACCTTGATACACAGCACGGATTTGGCACCCGTGTTGTCGGCGACGTCGAGTCGAGATTCAGTTTGGATCATTTCAAATCTTCCCAACTTATTTCTAGTTGCACAATGCAGCCAGAAGCAGTCTTGGGCCCGTCGCGGTCAACCTGGAACTTCCGTTTCAGGCCAGCCACGTTTGGGCGGATATGCGTAATTAGCGAATGCCTTTTTACGCGAAGCCTTTGATTATGCCAGAGATTTAGCCCGGCTGTCAAACTTGTTTGTAAAAACTGGGGCTATGCGCCTAGTAAATACCGTGCTCAATGTTTTTTACGCAATTGCGAACGCTACAAATGCCCCAGAACTGCAGAAACTGGTCTCAAGCCATGCTGTGGTATTGTTGCACTGCAGCATTTTTACTTAGTTTTCACCCTGTTTTTCTAGAAGGTTTCTGTTTATGGCTACGAACACCCAAAAATCTATCAGCCTGGCCCTGCAGGGGGGCGGCTCGCACGGGGCATTTACTTGGGGGGTGCTAGACGCTTTATTAGAGGACGGACGCCTGGATATCGACGGGATAAGCGGTGCCAGTGCGGGCGCAATGAACGCGATGGCCTTGGGGCACGGTTATGCGTTGGCAAAAGGCAACAAAACTGACCCGCGCGAGGCGGCGCGGGAGACTTTGTCCGGCTTTTGGAATGCCGTCATCAGCATGGGAGCGGCCAGTAACATCCAGCGCAACATGATGGACGCGTGGATGGGTGGCTGGAAGATCGCAGCCCCCGCCGTGCAAACCAGCCTGTCGCCTTACCAAACCAACCCGTTGGACATCAACCCGCTGCGCCGTTTGGTGGAAAAGCAGTTTGATTTTGAGCGTGTAGGTAAGCTGGCTGAGCCACGTATTTTTGTATCGGCAACCCATGTGAATACGGGCAAAGCAGAGATTTTTAGTGGCAAACGGCTGACCGCATCGGCGTTGATGGCGTCCGCCTGTTTACCCATGGTGTTTCAGGCGGTAGAGATTGATGGCGAGCACTACTGGGACGGCGGTTATTCGGGCAACCCTGCCATGCACCCACTCATTTATCGCTGCAGCGCTTGCGATGTGGTGCTAGTTCAAATTAACCCGTTAGAGCGCAGCGCAGCGCCCAAGGGTGCCGCCGAGATCATGGACCGTATTAATGAGCTCACGTTTAACGCCAGCTTGTTGTCGCAAATGCGAGCGATTGATTTTGTAAACCGCATGCTGGAGCGCGGCAACTTGGACGCCAACCGTTATCGCAAAGTGCTGTTGCACCGCATTGATGGTGGCGAGGCGCTAGAGGCATATTCAGCTGCCAGCAAATCATCAACCGATGGCGCAATGATTAACCAGCTGCATGACTTGGGGCGTGAGTGCGCTACGAAGTGGCTAAAGAAGCGATTTGTGGATGTGGGCAATAAGATGACTATTGATATTGCGCGGGATTATTTGGATGATATGCGGATGGGGAGTTTGGGGGACTAATGTGCTTGTAGTCCGAGTATCTATTGCTTAGACAGCTATTAAAATAGTAGTGTCTCGGTTTTTTATGGTTCGGGGTCGGACTCCCCTGTTGCAGTGCATGGTGTCCTTGTTTAGCTTGGACGGGCGGCAGGACATCTCGCTCCCGCCGCTCACCCTGGGCAATGTAGTTGTGAAGGCACGTTGGGCCTAGTGTGTAGTTTCCTCAATCAAAGTTGCAATCCTCGTGCTGTACCCCCAGCCGCGTACAAGCGCTCCGTTGTGGCGTACCCCTGTGACACCCAGTCAGGGCCGCAGGACCGGGTGGCATAGTGGTACGCCACAGCGGAGCGCGTTCTAGTACAACGAGCAAGAAACAACGAAATGAGCAACAAAAAACAAGGAAAATAGGCCAAAGTCCATGTATTTACTGCTCAAGCAGCTACGAAATAAATAGCATTGAGGCTGATTCAACATCGTGTCGCGCCACCGCTTTACGCGCTGCACTGAAGTGACCGCAGCCTATGAAAGGCGCAGGTGGTCGCACAGCTGATAGAGGAGACGGGTGATTGGCCATCAGCACGGTGTGGCGCTGATCCGCGTTGTGAGTTGCAATCAAGGCTGCTTTGGCCTGTGCATGGCCGCCCCACAACATAAACACAGCGGGGCTAGATTTTTGAGCGCAGGCCTGTATTACTGCGTCAGTTAGTACTTGCCAACCACGTTTGGCATGGCTGGCAGGCTGGCCGTCTTCAACCGTTAAAGTGGTGTTCAGCAGCAGTACGCCATGCTGTGCCCAGGTTAGCAAGCTGCCGTGCGCGGGCTGCGGCTGGCCTAGGTCGCGCTGCAGTTCTTTGAACATATTGCGCAGGCTGGGCGGGATTTTGACACCGCGCGCTACCGAGAAAGCCAGCCCCTCGGCCTGGCCGGGGCCGTGGTACGGGTCTTGGCCTAGGATCACTACTTTGACATCGGCCAGCGCGGTCAGCTCAAGGGCTCGATAGGGCTGGGGCGGGTACACCAGCGCGCCTGCGTCGATGCGCTGCTGCACAAACTGGCCTAGGGACTGGCCGGTGCTGCTGTCAGCAAATGCTTGGGCGATGGGCTGCCAGTCGGCGGCTACGGGCCAGGTGTGGGGTGCCCACGCGGTCAGGCGCGCAGTGTGGATGGCGTTAGGGCTGCCGTGGGTGTTTACAGGCAGTTCATCGAACAAATTAAGTGTCAAATTGGCCTCTAGTCCAAGTATTTACTGCTTAAGCAGCTATGCTATTTATAGCGTTTGCTAAGGCTTAACCAAACAACTGCGCCAGCGCCAGCCCCGGTTCGTCCGCGCGCATGAAGGCCTCGCCCACTAAGAAAGCGTGCACACCGGCTGCGCGCATTTTTTGCACATCGGCCTGGGTGGTGATGCCGCTCTCGGTCACCAGCAGCTTGTCAGCGGGCACATCGCCCAACATGTCGATGGTAGTTTGCAGGCTGACTTCAAAGGTTTTGAGGTTGCGGTTATTGATGCCCAGCAGGGTTTTGCTGGGCAGGTTTTTCAGCTTCAAGGCGCGCTCTAGCTCGGGGCGGTCGTGCACCTCTACCAGCACCGCCATGTCTAAACTCAGCGCAATGGCTTGCAAATCGGCCATCTGCGCGTCGTCTAGGCAGGCGGCAATTAGCAAAATACAGTCAGCCCCCATGGCGCGAGATTCGTAGATTTGGTATGGGCTGACCATAAAATCTTTGCGCAGCACGGGCAGTTGGCAGCTGGCGCGGGCTTGGCGTAAAAAGTCGGGTTCGCCTTGAAAAAACTGTCGGTCAGTCAGCACTGACAAACAGGCAGCGCTAATCAGGGCGTCATCTTTCTTTTTAGTCTCTGCATTGCCCTCGGCATAGCTTTGCGCAATGTCAGCGGCAAAAAAATCTTCCCGCAGCACGCCTTTGGACGGGCTGGCCTTTTTTACCTCGGCAATCACCGCTGCTTGGCCGGCCGCTATTTTGGCCCGCATGGCCCCCACGTAGTCGCGCACCAGCACGCGGCTCTCAGCGTCGGCGCGCATGTCGGCCAGCGGCATTTTCTTTATCGCGGCGGCGATTTCTTGGTGTTTAACTTCTACGATTTTTTGGAGGATGTCGGTCATGGCTAGATTATCGTGGCTAACTGTGCCAACACATTCCAAGCGCCGCATAATCTGCCTAAAGCCAAGGAGACCCGCCATGAGCGCTATTCCCACCCACAGCAGCAACGCGGACCTTGCCAGCGCAGTTGCGCAGCCTACCTACCGAGACTACCGTGACTATGACAAACCGGGCATCGACCGCGTACGCACGTTTTATCGCCATAACCACCAACACCAAACCTTCGATTTTGTCGCCACTAAAAAAGCTCGTTGGCTAGGCTTTAACGAACGCACGATGACGCCGTGGGAGGGGCTGGACTTTTTAAACACTTTGGTCGACGAGTCAGACCCCGACACCGAGCTGCCGCAGATCATGCACTTGCTGCAAACGGCGCAGGCGATTCGCGCTGATGGTCACCCCGACTGGTTTGTGCTGACCGGGTTTATCCACGACCTGGGCAAAGTGCTGTGCCTGTTTGGCGAGCCGCAATGGGCCGTGGTGGGCGACACCTTTCCCGTGGGCTGCCAGCCCAGCCAGCATATTGTGTACCCCGAGTTTTTTGCGCTCAACCCTGATGCGCAAGACCCCCGCTACAACACCGAGTACGGCGTCTACAGCCCGCATTGCGGCCTGGACGCTGTGCACATGTCATGGGGCCACGATGAATACCTGTACCACTTGCTAAAAGCCCACTTGCCCGAACCCGCGCTGTACATGATCAGGTACCACAGCTTCTACGCTTGGCACCGCGAGGGCCAGTACCAGCACCTGTCTAACGCCCATGACGAGGCTATGAAGCCTTGGGTGCAAAAATTCAATCCCTACGATTTGTATTCTAAAAACCCCAACCCGCCTAAACTTGCAGAGTTGAAGCCGTATTACGAAGACCTGATGGCAAAGTATTTGCCATCTCAGTTACAGTTTTAGCCCATTTGTACTTCAAAATCCACAGTTGCACATTTTATGTGAGACTGTGTTATATTGAGAACATGAGCAACATTACCCTGAGCTTGGACGACAACACCTACCGCACCGCCCGCATTGTGGCCGCCGAGCGCGGCACGAGCGTGAGCGCAATGGTGCGCGACTATTTGCAAAGCCTGCGGCCTACGCAGCAAGATGAGCGCATCAAGGCGCTGGTGGCTACTTTTGATCTGGCACGGCCTGGGTATAGCGCCAGCAATCGCTTAAGCAGAGAAGAGGCTAATGATCGCCATCGGCAAGACTGATAGCGAAAAGTATGCGGTATTTTTTAGACACAAACATCATCCTCTACGCCTACAGCACCGATGCATCTGAGTCAGCCAAACGTGACATTGCGCGCAGCATCCTGACACAAAACAACTGGGGCCTGTCTGCCCAGGTGCTGCAAGAGTTCTACAGCAACGCTACTAAGCCCAAATGTGGAGCACCTCCACTTATGGGCCACGCCGACGCGCAAACCACCGTCCAAGGGTTGGCTGAATTTACCAACGTCGCTCTAGATGCCGCGTTGGTGCAACAAGCGATTGCCCTGCGTCAGCAACACCAAATCTCCTACTGGGATGCCGCCATCGTAGCCGCCAGTATGCGCAGCGGCGCGAAGGAATTGCTTACGGAGGATTTGAATGCGGGGCAAGTGATTGAGGGGGTGCGGGTGGTGAACCCGTTTGTCTGAAAGTCAAGCCGGGTCTAGGCCGTTTAACTTGGATAAATGGTGATGCATCCGCCACCAGAACCACACTGAAATACTGCTCCAACAAACAAAATTGAATATTTGCCATTCCGGTTCACAAAATGATGGTGACTGCAGCCAAGTCGTACAACAAGAACCAACTAATTTGCAAGCCAAAATAGCCTGCCTGATAGCTATAAGCTGAACCTATTAAGCTGTAGGCAAACCAACATTTGAACTCATCGTGCTGAGACACTGTATTTGCGCGTAAAGCTTCGCGTGCTCTCAGCGCAGAAAACAAATGAAAGCTCAAGATGCTGCTCCTTTAGTAGCACCAATCAAAGCATCTAACTTCCCCTTTGCAGCACCCGACTCAATCGCTTTGCGCGCTGCGTCTACGCCGTCTTTCATGGTGGTGCACACATTGGCGGCGTACAGCGCTGCGCCTGCGTTCAGGATGACGATGTCGCGGGCGGGGCCGCTTTGGTTATCTAGCACGCCGATCAGCATGGTTTTGGACTGCTCGGGCGTGTCTACGCGCAGGGCGCGGTTGCTGGCCATGGTGAAGCCAAAGTCTTCTGGGTGAATTTCGTATTCGGTGATCTCGCCGTCTTTAAGCTCGCCCACCACCGTAGCTGCGCCCAGGCTGATTTCATCCATGCCGTCGCGGCCATACACCACCAACGCGTGCTCAGCGCCCAAGCGTTGCAGTGCGCGCACCTGGATGCCGACTAAATCGGGGTGGAACACGCCCATCAAAATATTAGGCGCACTGGCGGGGTTGGTCAGGGGGCCCAAGATGTTGAAGATGGTGCGCACGCCCAGCTCTTTGCGGATGGGGGCTACGTGCTTCATGGCGGTGTGGTGGTTGGGCGCAAACATAAAGCCGATGCCGACTTGTTCGATGCACTTGGCAATCGCCTCGGGCGTGAGGTTGATGTTGATGCCCAGCGCCTCT
>JANOSN010000839.1:0-5454 GCA_031415895.1 Polaromonas sp.
GGCGTGTTGGGCAAAGCGCTTAAGGGGCGCGATGCACCGCGCTCAATCGCTAGGCCGAATTCTTCGGCGGTTTCAAAGCGCAGTTTGGTATCGCGCGCTACGGCTTTGAGCACGATATGGTCTAACCATATCGGCACTTCGGGGTTCAAGCGGCTGGGCGCAATGGGGTCTCTAAAGTACCGCCCAGTTTGGTAGGCCAGCACCTCGCCATAGGGCAGCTTGCCGGTGAGCATCTGGTACAGCGTGACACCCAACGCATACAAATCGCTTTGCGCATCAGCCGGGGCTTCGTCGCTGTCACCGTGTACGCTGTAGCCAAACTGCTCGGGGTTCATGTAGCTGGGGGTGCCTGCGTGCAGCTCGCGCGTGGCCTGCGGCTCGTTACCGCTAAGGGCGACACCTAAATCCAGCACGCGCAGTACACCGTCGCTGCCGCAGTGCAAGTTGCCGGGTTTGATGTCGCGGTGCACTACGCCTAGGCGGTGCAACCGTCCCAAGGCTTTTAACGTGCTGCTGGCCACGGCTAAAGATTGCACCATGCCCAGCTTGGTGTGCGTTTGCAGCAGTTGCTGCACGGTGTCGCCGCCATGCCAGTCGTACAGCAGATAAAAGCTGCTCGCCTGGCCAGAGGGTGGGCCGTCATGTAGGTGTACCAAATGCTCGGCCACGCGGCTGGTGTGCATGCGCTTGGCCAGCCATGCCTCGTGGGCCAGCATGGCGCGCTCTTGTGCATCGTGCTGGCGCGCGGGGTGCAGGGTTTTCAGGACGTACAGCTGGTCAGTAGCACTGTCGCGCACTTGGTAGATCAGGTTAATGCCGCTGTCGGCCACCACAGCTGTCACCGTTAGGCCATCTACCTTGTCGCCTACGCGCAGCTTGGGGGGTATGGGCATTGCCAAAGCTTGGCGGTTTTCGTCATGCAATGTGGCTTGTAGCACGCCCAGCACGCGCACTACGATGGCGCTGGCGTTGTCTTGTGCGCCAAGGTCAATCGCCGCCTCGACCAGCGCATCGCTGATCTCTTGCGCAGACGCTAACTCAGCAAAAACTTTCAGCCGGCGCTCGGGTACGCTGCCATGCACCCCATCAGTGACCAAAATAAATACATCGCCCACCATCAAGTCGCCTTGGCTATAGTCCACCACCAAACGCTCATCAGCACCTACCGCGCGCAGCAGCTGGTGGCGCATGTCGGGGTGGTCGACCACGTGGTCGGTAGTGAGCAAGGTGGTTTGCCCGTCTCGCAGCAGGTAGGCGCGCGTGTCGCCTACGTGGGCTAGCGTGTAGCTTTGCCCGCGCATCACCACGGCGGTCAGGGTGGTCAGGCCGTATTCGGTTTTGCGGCGCTTGTTGACCCCTACTAACCAGCTGTTGTGGGCGCTAAGCACGCGGTCTATGGCGACCGTGGTGTCCCACGTGGCTGGCGTGCCAAAGTAATCGCGCACCAAGCTCATCACCGTGGTTTGCGCGGCCTCTTTGCCTTTGCCTCCCGCGCTCACACCGTCGGCGATAGCGCAAATAGCGCCCATGCTTTCTTGCGCGGGGTCGGGCAGCATGGCAGCGCAAAAGTCTTCATTGACGGGCTTTTTGCCGGGCAGCGAGGTGTATCCAATATCTAATTCAAAAGCCATGCACCAGATTATGCAAGTTACGTGCCCAGCGTTGGTGCCAGTGCACTACAGCGGTGTTGGTTAGTCTCTTTCCCAGCGTGCTTGCTGGTTTAGTTGGTCGCTTGGCTTAGCGTGCGCACCGGTAAGCTGGACTCGAGCCGGGCATCTATCTGCAAAAATACTCCAAAAACACGCACGAACTTTGATGGTGGTTAGGCTGCCTTATGTACCGCGCGCCTTTCTGCGTATTTTTCATCGAGACGGACCCGACTCGTCACATTGTTCTTTGCGTGGATTGAACAGCCCGTGCTTCGGAGTGGTCTTGGGAGGGTCCGCCACTATCAATTGCATAGCTGGTTAAGCAGTAAATACTTGGACTACAGGGCTATTTAATTGGTAAACAGCGTGAATTCAGCTCTTTTCGCGCAATACAAGTGCAAAGATCAACCCAACCAAGCTGATGCGACACGATAACTACCCAAATCAGTCCAGCGGTGATGGAGTGTGGTCGTGATGAAAATCTGCAGCAAGGTGCGGCCCACCAAGGTGTGATAACAACTACCTGCAGCGCGTGTTTGCGGAAGATTTTGCAGCGCGACTTCCTCCATCGCCGCAGCTCACGGTGCTGGAATATCAATCTTCAAGAACGCAAGAATAATCAACCACCCCAGCACACAGTGAAATCAAAGACTAAAAACAGACCCGAGAACAGCTCTAGTTTGCGACCTCGGCCTCTTGCAGTGCACGCCACATCACTTTGCCGCTGCCGCTTTTAGGCAAGGCCGCTACAAACTGCACCAAGCGTGGTGCCTTGTACACCGCCATGTTGTCTCGGCACCACTGCAAAATGTCCTGCTCTGTAGTGGCGCTGTGGCTGGCGCGCAGCACCACCACGGCTTTGACCGATTCACCCCGGTAGCTGTCTTGGGTGGCGATGATGCAGGCCTCAGCAATGGCGGGGTGCTTAAACATCAGCGCCTCCACCTCAGCGGGCCACACTTTAAAACCGCTGGCGTTGATCATGCGTTTTAAGCGGTCGGTCAGAAAGAAGTAGCCATCTTCGTCCACACGGCCTAGGTCACCGCTGCGAAAGAATTTTTTGCCTTCATAGTCGATAAATGCTTTGGCTGTGGCTTCTGGGTTTTTCCAGTAGCCTTGGAAATTCATCGGCCCGTGCATGATGATCTCGCCCTGCTCGCCTATGGGCATTTCTTGCAAGGTCTCAGGGTCAATCACACGCGCCTGGGCACTGATAAAAGGCACACCCAGGCACTGCTGCTTGGTAGCATCAGGCGGGTTGCTGTGGCTAGGCGCTGCGGTCTCTGTCAGGCCATAGCCTTCTGCATAGCGCAGGCCAAACTGCTCCCACAACCGCTGTGCTACCGCCTGCGGCATGGCGGCACCACCACCGCCAATGTAGACCAAGCTGGAGAGGTCGTATTGCTCAAAGCTGGGGGACGCTAGCAGGTCAATCACCATGGTGGGGATGTTGGTCCAGTGCGTTACTTTGTGGCGCGAGATTAAACGGCCAGCCAAGTCGCGGTCCCAGCGCGGCATGATGACCAGCGCAGCGCCGCCAAAGATCGTGGTGTGCATCAAGCTGACCATGCCTGTGATGTGGAACATCGGCACAGCGCACAAAGTAACGTTGGCCGCAGAGCTACCACCCCACATACCGCTGGCCACTGCGTTGTGCATGACCGAGCCGTGCGTATGCATGCAGCCCTTAGGCAAACCCGTGGTGCCGCTGGTATAGGGCAGCACGGCCATGTCTTGCGATGTGGCTGTGACAGCAGGCAAGCTGAGTGCGCGCGCTTGCAATGCTGCAACCCACGTGTGCGCCTGCGTGCCGTCAAGCGCGGGCACAGCGCGCTGGGGTAGCAACCAGTCGCGCCAAGCGGGGGGCATATCGTCAGCAGCTTGGTCGCCAAACGCATCGGCAAAATGCGTGATCAGTAAATGCTTTAAGCGCTGCTCGGGTGCCAGTGCGTTAGACGCTGCAGCCCACTCGGGTGCAAGGTCTGCTGTGATGATGGCTACCTGCGTGTCGGGGTCAGTAATGTAGTGTTTAAGCTCTTGGGCCTTGTTCATCGGGTTGACGGGCACCACCACCGCATCTAGCCGCAAAATTGCAAAATGACTGATGACAAGCTGCGGGCAGTTTTGCATGCACACCACTACCCTGTCACCTTTTTCAACACCCAGTTCCAACAAATACTGGGCTAACAAATCTACTTTGTGCAGCATCTGTGCATAGGTGATGGCGGTGTCAAAAAATACCAGCGCATTTTTATCGGGATAGCGCTGCGCACTAATGGCCAAGTTGTTCCACAACGAGCCCGCAGGCGCGGTAATGCTGCGCGGCAGGCGGCGGGGCCAAAACTTAAAGTGGGCACGGTCTTGCATTGATTTTTTCCTAACGCTTTTGTGACATGCTACACCCCGAGGAAAACGCCAATCCCCAAGGTTTTTATCATTGGCTATCATGACGCATCATTGAGAACATCCAAACTATGAAAACCCTCAAAAACCTGCTGACCGTGTCGCTTATCGGACTGGGCTTCATACAAGCTGCACAAGCCCAAGTTGCTTTTCCTAACAAACCCATCCGCATCGTGGTGGGCTTTCCGGCTGGAGGGCCGCTTGACCAACATGCGCGCTTGCTGACTGATAAATTGCAAGGCATCTTAGGCCAGCCTGTCACGGTGGATTACAAAGCTGGCGCAGGCGGCATCGTAGGCGCGCAAGACGTGATGAAAGCTGCGCACGATGGCCACACCCTCATGTTGGCCAACACAGGTGTGATGGTGATTAACCCGGGCCTGTACAGCAAACTACCCTACGGCACTTTGAGAGATTTTGTCCCCATTGCCCGCACCGCCATGCAGCCACTGGCGCTGCTGGTTAACCCCAACGTGAAAGCGCAAACCTTGCCCGAGTTTGTGACCTATGCCAAGGCTAACCCTGGCAAGGTAAACTACGGCTCCGCAGGCAATGGCGGCATCAGCCACTTGGTGCCGGAAATGTTCAAGTCTGAAACAGGCCTGTTCATGGTGCACATCCCGTACCGCGGCAGCGCACCGGCTTTTACCGATTTGATTGCAGGCCAAGTGCAGTTTATGGCCGAGAGTATTCCGCAAGCCGCCCAATACCACAAGCAAGGCAAAGTGCGCGCCCTGGCCGTCACCAGCCGTGAGCGTAACCCCGCCCTGCCCGATGTGCCCACGGTGATGGAAACCAAAATGGCCAAAGACTTTGAGGTAGTGGGCTTTTACGGCTTTCTCGCACCTGCAGGCACACCCAAGCCTGTGATCGACAAACTAAGCGATGCATTTAAACAAGTACTTGCCTTGCCTGAGGTGCGCAACCGCATGATCACCCAAGGTGCTGACCCTGCGTTTTTGGGTGCCGATGATTTTGCCAAATTCTTAACTGCTGAAATGCCCAAGTGGGCCGCCGCGGTGCAAAAGTCTGGCGCTAAATTGGACTAGGCTATTTCCTTGACACTAAGCAGCCTAAAGCAAATCCGCATGAACGCGTTGCTTTTATCAAACTACCGCATCTAACCCCTTGCGCTGTAGCAGGCTGAGCAGCTTGAGCGATGGGCCGCTAGGGTGTTTATGGCCAATCTCCCACTGGCGCACAGTGCTCAGGCTGGTGTTGAGCACCGATGCTAAAACTGCCTGGCTCAAATTATTTTTCGCCCGCAGCGCTTTGATATCTTGCGCGCTATAGGCGGGCACAGGCTCCAGGCAGAGAGCATCCATTTTGTTCATCCTGTGCATGTCAATAAAACCCAGGCGGTGCAAATCGGAGGCCGTCTCGTGCATTGCGGCTAACAACG
>JANOSN010000840.1:0-1638 GCA_031415895.1 Polaromonas sp.
CATCAAAGTCACTGCTAATGCACAAACCCGTCAGGCCCAAGTCGGCCAGCTCGGTATAAGCTTTACGGTCAAAGCCACCTGCCGCCTCAATGCTGCGGCGGCGGTCAAAGGTGTAGCCTTTGTCAACATACTTGCGTACAGCATCACGCAGTTGTTCTTGGTCATCAGTAAAGTCAAAATCCATGATTTTCTCTTGTTAGTAGGTTATGTGTGTTGGCTTAAGTTTTAATACGGGTACTTTGGACGCGAAGGGCGCTAAGGTTGCGCGAAGGACGCGAAAGAAGACGAAGAAGACAAAGAAGAAAAAATAGAAGAAAAAAATAAAAAAAGTAAAAATGATTAAAAAACTTATGTATTTTCAAAAATATTTAAAAAGAAATTTCACCTCATCTCTATCCTTATCTTGGTATTCCTTTCGCGTCCTTCGCGAAACCTTAGCGCCCTTCGCGTCCGGCAGTTCGGCAGTTCGGTATTTAAAAATCTCAGCCCAGTACAAATTGCGAAACGATATTGCGCTGCACTTCATTGCTACCACCATAAATAGTAGTTTTGCGCATATTAAAGTAGGTAGACGCCAGCGGGGCGCAGTGCACTGCGCTGCCGGGGTAGTCGCCCTGCCAGCCAGCGGCCATGGCATCGTGGATCAGCGGCACGGCATACGGCCCAGCGGCTAGCATCATTAGCTCGCTGTAGCGCTGCTGTATTTCGCTGCCGCGAATTTTTAGCAGGCCTGCAACGTCTAGCGCCTGCTTGCCCGCTTTTTCAGCGCTCAGCACGCGCAGTACCATCATTTCTAGGGCTACAACGTCCACCTCCAGCTTGGCAATTTCGTCTCTGAAGCGCACGTCGTCGTACACGCCTTCTTGCTGGGCTATCTTTTTCAGGCGTTCTAGTTCGCGTTTGCTGCGGTTGACGTCGGCAATGTTGGTGCGCTCGTGGGCTAGTAAATATTTAGCGTAGTTCCAGCCTTTGTTTTCCTCGCCTACTAAGTTATCGGCGGGCACTTCTACGTTGTCAAACCACACCTCGTTCACCTCGGCTTCGCCATCTAGCAGCTTGATGGGGCGTACGCTTAAGCCTTTGGATTTCATGTCAATTAACAAGAACGAAATACCGGCTTGGGGTTTGCCTTCGCTGCTGGTGCGCACCAGGCAAAAAATCCAATCGCCGTATTGGCCCAACGTGGTCCAGGTTTTTTGGCCGTTGACGATGTAGTTGTTGCCCACACGCTCGGCTTTGCATTTGAGCGATGCTAAGTCTGAGCCCGAGCCTGGCTCGCTGTAGCCTTGGCTCCACCACACATCGCCGCTGGCAATGCCGGGCAGGTGGCGTTTTTGCTGCTCTGACGATCCATAGGCCATGATGACTGGGGCCACCATTACGGGGCCAAAGGGCACTACGCGCGGCGCACCGGCTAGGGCACATTCTTCTTCAAACAAATGCTTTTGAATGGCGTTCCAGCCGGGGCCGCCAAACTCTTTAGACCAAGCGTGGCCTAGCCAGCCTTTTTTGCCCAAAATTTTGGCCCAGTTTTGCATATCGCCCTTTGTTAAGTGCAGCGCGTTGTGTACCTTGTGCGCAATATCTTTGGGCAAATGGGCGTGCACCCAAGTGCGAACCTCTTTGCGAAAACTTTCT
>JANOSN010000841.1:0-2775 GCA_031415895.1 Polaromonas sp.
CCTGCAGACTATGGCCACTATGGCCCGTTTTTTGTACGCATGACGTGGCACGCAGCGGGCACCTACCGCATAGCGGACGGGCGCGGCGGCGCGGGCACAGGCGCGCAGCGCTTTGCACCGCTGAACAGCTGGCCTGACAACGGCAACCTAGACAAAGCGCGCCGCCTGCTGTGGCCCGTTAAGCAAAAGTATGGTCGCAAGCTGTCATGGGCAGATTTGATCGTACTGGCTGGCACGGTGGCGATGGATTCGATGGGCTTTAAAACCTTTGGCTTTGGCGGCGGCCGCGCCGACATTTGGGAGCCTGAAGAAGACATTTACTGGGGGCCAGAGGGCAAGTGGCTGGCCGACGAGCGCTACCAAGGCGACCGGCAGTTAGACAACCCGCTAGCCGCCGTACAAATGGGCTTGATCTACGTGAACCCCGAAGGGCCTAATGGCAAGCCCGACCCGCTAGGCTCAGCGCGTGACATCCGCGAGACCTTTGCACGCATGGCCATGAACGACTACGAGACCGTGGCGCTGACCGCAGGTGGCCACACCTTTGGCAAATCCCATGGCGCAGCAGACCCCGGCCAATATGTAGGCCCTGAGCCCGAAGGCGCTGGCATCGAAAGCCAAGGCCTGGGCTGGAAAAACACTTTTAACAGCGGCAAAGGCGGGCACGCAATTACCAGCGGCATAGAAGGCGCGTGGACCAATAACCCAACTCGGTGGGACAACGGCTATTTTGAAAACCTGTTTGGCTACGAATGGGAACTCACCAAAAGCCCAGCCGGTGCACACCAGTGGACACCCAAAGACAAAGCTGCCAGCAGCAATGTGCCCGATGCCCACGACGCTACTCTTCGCCACGCGCCCATGATGACCACCGCCGACATGGCGATGCGCATGGACCCAGCGTATGAAAAAATCTCGCGCCACTTTATGCAAAACCCTGCTGAGTTTGCAGATGCCTATGCGCGTGCGTGGTTCAAGCTGACCCACCGCGACATGGGGCCGCGTGCCCGCTACCTGGGCGCGCTGGTGCCCAAAGAAGAGTTGATTTGGCAAGACCCGGTGCCTGCACTAGACCACAAGCTGGTGGATGCGCAAGACATTGCTACGTTGAAGGCTAAGTTGCTAGCGTCTGGCTTGTCGATTGCGCAATTAGTGAGCACGGCCTGGGCATCAGCATCCACATTCCGTGGCAGCGACAAACGTGGTGGTGCCAACGGCGCGCGCATTCGCTTAGCGCCGCAAAAAGATTGGGCAGTCAACCAACCCACCGAGCTGGCCAAGGTGCTGGCCAAGCTAGAAGCGGTGCAAACAGAATTTAATGGCGCACAGACCAGTGGTAAAAAAATCTCACTGGCTGACCTGATTGTTTTAGGTGGCAGTGCAGCCGTAGAAGCTGCTGCCAACAAGGCGGGCATTGAGGTGAATGTGCCCTTCATAGCGGGCCGCACCGATGCAACGCAAGCGCAGACCGATGTAGATTCGTTTGCCGTGCTAGAACCCACTGCAGACGGGTTTCGCAACTACCTGCGCAGCGGCCAAGAGGCATTTGCCGCTGAACTGTTGATAGACAAAGCCAATTTGCTAACGCTGACTGCGCCCGAGATGACTGTGCTAATAGGTGGCCTGCGTGCGCTGAATGCTAACTTTGCACAAGCCCCGCATGGTATGTTCACCCAGCGGCCCGAGGTGTTAACCAACGACTTCTTTGTGAACCTGGTGGACATGAACACAGCGTGGCAAAAGTCTGCAACGTCTGATGGCGTGCTGCAAGGCCGTGACCGGGCGACCGGCAAACCTAAGTGGACTGGCACCACGGTAGACCTGGTGTTTGGCTCCAACTCGCAGTTGCGCGCTATTGCCGAGGTGTATGCCTGCAGCGATGCAAAGCAAGCCTTTGCACACGACTTTGTAGCCGCGTGGACCAAGGTAATGCACCTTGATCGCTTTGACTTGGCTTTGAACAGCTAAGCTGAAGTAAATCCCAAAACCCCGCAACTTCTAGCTAAGTGCGGGGTTTTTTTATGCCTCTCGAACTAAGCTTGTTTTAAAAAGCCCAGCAAGTCTGCATTCATTTTGTCTTTGTTCATCAGTGGTGGTTCGCGGTTGCGTAGGCTATCTTAGAATAAAGCGCAATTGCAAGCTTGTCTGTTGCTTTTCGCATGCGGATTTTGCACAACTATTCCAAGGGACCCATTACATTTATGAAAACAAGTCTTCCATTAGATCAACACACATGCTTTGCCCTGTATTCAGCCTCTCTGGCCATGACCAAGGCGTACAAACCTTTACTTTCTGCGCTGCATTTGACCTACCCGCAGTATTTGGTGATGTTGACTTTATGGGAAAAAGACGCGTGCAATATTTCTGACATTGGCGAGTTGCTATTTTTAGACAGCGGCACACTGACGCCTTTGCTCAAAAACCTAGAAGCGCTAAATTACATCCAGCGCAAACGCAGCGCACAGGACGAACGCTGCGTTTTAATTCACCTCACTGCTGCAGGCAAAGCGCTACATAAAAAAGCTAACACACTGCCAGCCTGCATAGCCAATGCATCGGGCTGCACTATCAAAGAGTTGGCAGACCTTACCAGCCGCTTGCAGGCGTTGCGTACCTCTTTACAAGCAGCCATGTAGTGGCATGCGGTGCTGTTTTTCACCCAGACACTGTATGGTGGGCCTGTAAACAGAAGAAAATAAATGTGTGACGGGCGTTGCAACAGATGAATTTGTATTTTGCACAATACAATTGTGTAAAATGTAAATCCCAATATTT
>JANOSN010000842.1:0-1437 GCA_031415895.1 Polaromonas sp.
GATCAGCCAGTTTGAGATTCCGGTGGTGCAGGGCGGTTCGGTTGAGTTTTTCTTGGGTGATACTAAAAAATCAGTGCGACTAGTGCGCGCCCACCTTGAAGAAGATGCTGGCAAATCGCTGCACGAAGACAAGACACTAGGAGCGTCCATCGGAGATGGACGGGGCCAAAGTGGCATTGACCTGAACCGCGCTGGCACGCCGCTACTAGAAATCGTCACCGAGCCAGACATGCGCAGCAGCGCCGAGGCCGTGGCCTATGCCAAAGAGCTGCACAAAATCGTCACCTGGATTGGCATTTGCGATGGCAACATGCAAGAGGGCAGCTTTAGGTGCGACGCTAACGTGTCGGTGCGCAAACCCGGTGCTAAGTTTGGCACGCGCCGCGAGATCAAAAACTTGAACAGTTTTAAGTTCATGCAGCAGGCGATTGACTACGAAGTGAGCTGGCAGATTGAGCAGATCGAAGACGGCCACGCCATTGAGCAGGCCACCGTGCTGTTTAACCCCGACACGGGGGAGACGCGCGCCATGCGCACCAAGGAAGACGCCGCAGATTACCGCTATTTTCCAGACCCTGACTTGCCGCCGCTGGTGATTGACACCGCTTGGGTAGAGCGCACCCGCGCCAGCATGACTGAGCTACCGCGCGTGATGGCTGCGCGTTTTACCGCAGACTATGGCCTGCCTGAGTACGATGCGACGATGATGACGCAGAGCAAGGCGATTGCAGCGTATTTTGAGGCTACTGCCAAAGCCAGTGCGCAGCCCAAGCTGGCCAGCAACTGGGTGATGGGCGAGGTGTCACGCCGTGTGAACGCGCAAGACAGCGACATTGCAGATAGCCCTGTATCCGCCGCTCAATTGGCGGCTTTGATCGGACGTATTGCCGACGGCACCGTATCGAACAACGCTGCCAAACAAGTGTTTGATGCGCTGTGGTTAAAAGACGCAAGCGATGTTGATGCGGTGATCGAAGCCAAAGGCCTCAAGCAGATGAATGACTCTGGTGCACTAGAGAAAATCATTGACGACGTGCTAGCGGATAACGCCAAAAACGTGGCTGAGTTCAAAGCGGGCAACGACAAGGCGCTGAACGCGCTGGTAGGCATGGCGATGAAGGCCAGCAAAGGCAAGGCCAATCCGTCCCAGGTCAATGAGATGCTGAAAAGTAAACTGGGTTAGAGTGCAGTCAAGCGACTTGCCTGAGTTGCCTGAGTTGCAAAAGCCGCAGAGTTTGAGAAGCTATACGCTATAAATTTAATAGCTGTCCGAGCAATAAACACTTGGACTACTGCCCAATTACCCCTGATTAGCCAGATGCCTCAGATAACCAGCCCGTTCACCCTGAGCTTGTCGAAGGGTTATTTTTCAGCATCTGAGGCATTTGGCTAATCAGGCAATTACCTTACTTTTTTGCCGTTCCAGGCGTGCCCACG
>JANOSN010000843.1:0-6296 GCA_031415895.1 Polaromonas sp.
CGAAGTGACGGTCAGTCAACGTCATGGTGATGGCACCTGCCAACACAGGCATGACGGCGATCAACAAATAGGCAGTGATCAACCATGTCCAGCAGAACATTGGCATTTTCATCAGCGTCATGCCTGGGGCGCGCATGTTCAAGATGGTAACGATGATGTTGATCGAGCCCATGAAGGAGCTGGCACACAGAATGTGTAGTGCAAAAATACCAGCAACCAAACCGGGGCCCATTTGCAGTGACAGCGGTGCATACAGCGTCCAGCCACCTGCGGGTGCGCCGCCGGGCATGAAGAAGCTGGCCACCACCATCAAAGCAGCAGGAATCATCAGCCAGAAGCTGAAGTTATTCATGCGTGCAAAGGCCATATCACCTGCGCCGATTTGCAACGGGATCATCCAATTAGCAAAGCCTACAAAGGCGGGCATGATCGCGCCGAACACCATGATGATGCCGTGCATGGTGGTGAGCTGGTTGAACAGCTCAGGGTTCACCAATTGCAAGCCTGGCTGGAACAGCTCTGCGCGGATGCCCAGCGCCAAGATACCGCCGATGATGAACATCGTAAAGCTAAACAACAGGTACAGGGTACCAATGTCTTTGTGGTTGGTGGCATACACCCAGCGACGCCAGCCCGCGGGGGCGTGGTCGTGGTGGTCATCGTGTGCGTGGTCGCCTGCGTGGTCAATTGGGTGGCCGTGGTTGTCTAAAACTGCGCTCATATTTCGTCCTTCGGGTTCTGCAAAGAATTGAAGTTAATTTAAATTTATTTGCGTGCAGACGTAATGTCAGCGGGTTGCACGATTTGGCCTGTTTTATTAGACCAATTGTTCTTAGTGAACGTAATCACCGCTGCAATTTCTGTGTCGCTCAGCTGCTTCCATGCAGGCATCGCGCCGTTGTTCTGGCCATTGAGCAAAATGCTAATTTGCTTGGACTTGTCAGCGTCGAGTACCACTGCTGCACCATCGATGCCCTTGATCGCGCCGGCGCCCTTACCAGTGGCCTGATGGCAGGCAGCGCAGTTGGCGTTGTAGACTTTTTCACCACGTTTAACCATGTCGTCTAGTGCCCACACCTTGGTTGGATCGTCAGCTTTGGCGGCCAATTTTTTCTTTTCGCCGTCCACCCATTTGCTGTAGTCCTCGGCGCTCACCACTTTGACATGGATGGGCATGTAGGCGTGTTCTTTGCCGCACAGCTCGGCGCATTGACCGTAGTAGTCGCCAATCTTCTCAGCGCGAAACCATGTGTCGCGTACGAATCCTGGAATCGCGTCTTGCTTGATGCCAAACGCTGGCACCATGAAGGCGTGAATTACGTCGTTAGCCGTCGTGATAATGCGAACTTTCTTGTCGACGGGCACCACCAATGGGTTGTCAACTTTAAGCAAGTAGTTGTCTGGCACGGTGGTGCCTTTTGGCAGACCAGTGTTTGACAATTCACGGTGGGCGGTGTCTAGGGTAGAGATAAAACCAAGGCCTTCGCCCTCGCCTTTAATGTAATCGTAGCCCCATTTCCACTGGTAGCCAGTGGCTTTGATGGTGAGATCAGCGTTGGTGGTGTCTTTTTGGGCGACCAGCACTTTGGTGGCAGGCAGCGCCATACCAATCACTATCAAAAACGGCACAATCGTCCAGCCGATTTCAACCCACAATGGCTCGGCCAGCTCTTGCGATTTATGACCCACCGACTTGCGGTGCTTCCAAATCGAATAAAACATGACACCGAACACGGCAATGAAGATCACCAAACAGATGATCATCATGAACCAGTGCAACCAGTGCTGTTCAGCAGCGATTTTGGTCACAGGTGGATGCAGGTTCAGCTGATTAACCGCTGGACCACCGGGCAGGTCATTCACGGCATAAGCCGCTGAGCTCAGGGCTACGCCCACACCTAAAGTTAGGTTTTGCAGCAAGCTTTGCAGCGTGCGGGAGATGTTTTTCACCTTATTCACTTCTATTTGCCTCAAATCAACATCAATCAAAAAATCACAACTTTTCTCACCAACCAGGTGTTGCCTTAAGCAGCACGCAAAGCCATCCGAATCTCTTTGGCCAAAGCTGGGCGCAACTCTGGGCGAATATGTCGCCCAATACGCACCTTGCGCCCTTGGCCCGACAGCTCGATCAACGATCTGTCATCTGTTTGCGGCTCTACCCGCACCCACTCGCGGTTGAACTCTAAGCGCTCAACTTTCCCAGCGCTGGTTTGCTCAACCACCAATTGACTACCTTGCAAAATAATTCGCTCACCATCTGTGGCGTGGCGGGCATAGACCACAAAAGCCGTACCCACCATGAGCAGTTCAGCCCATGCGAATGGCATGATCATCTTTGCACCATGCAGCCAGAAACCTCCCGCGATCCCTAACGAGACCACGCACAAAGAGGCGTAGAGCCAGCACAATTGCGCAGGCGTTACCGAACAGTTACGCAGCAATCTCCAATGGATTTGCTGATCAGACACGGTAGCGAATCGAAAACCAAAATCAGGCACAGGCTTGAAGTTTCACATCCATCTCACAAAGCCTGTCGAAATCGTCAGCCAGCTTTGAAAGGAGCGTGGGAACATACCCAAAATTCTTGCAATAATGTATTGTAGCGCGGGTTGACCCTAGCCTTGCGCCAAAAAGCCCCTACAAACAGCAATACCTGACTAAGACGGCCTGGTTTTGCCCTGGGCCAGCATGGCGCGCATATCTTGCATTGACACGGCTGACTCGCTGCTGACCTTAATACGCGGTCTAGGTTTGTAGGCGTGGCCGTAAATCACCTCGAAAGTCATTGAAATCTGGCCCTCGCCCCACTGTTGCCGCATGGCGTTTATCAGCTTGGCTTTGTGTCCGCGCCCGCGCAGCCCCGCAAAGCGCGCGGGGTGCAGGTTACGCCCCAGGCCGCGCAGCTCTTGTAGCGCGCGCTCTGGCGTGGCAAAACTTAGTGTGATGCGCTCCATGTCCATCACCGGTTCAGCAAAGCCTGACTGCACCAGCATGTCGCCCCAGTCATGCATGTCCGTAAAAGAATGGCCACAAGGCCCCCAGCCCGATTGCTCATACAGCGCTCGCATCTCCTTAGCTGTGTCTGGGCCAAGGCAAGAGAACATCAAAAAACCATCTGTTGCCAACGCGCGATGCCACTGGCATATCAACGCCAAAGGATCAGCTTGGTTATGCAGCAGCATATTGGCCCACACCAACTGCACAGCGCCTGCAGGAGGCTCGCCTGCCGTGGGCTTGGCATCTGTCCAGTAGCTGGGTTGCCACATGGGTTTTGCTATATTTTTAATAGCTTCTTGAGCAGTAGATACTTGGACTTCAGCTATAAAACAGGATGATTTAGGGTAACGCTGGGCTATTTTTTGATGGGTTTGCAAACCACCGTTAACAGCAGCCCAATGTGCCCATGCTGCTGGCGGATTTTTGATCCACTGCAAACGATCTTGCATGCGCGCGCCTACCTCCTCGTGCAGCCACGGCGCCTGCAACAGCGCAGGTGCCTCACCGCGCGCGCTGATGCTGTGCCAACGTTGGGCAGCGATAGGGTCGATAGTGGGCGGGCGTTGGTCGGTGGTCATAAAACTAGTCAAAGGATGCTGCGAGTATATTGGGGTGATCTATTTACTTACCATTCCATGCTGACCCAACTACTTCGCCAAGCTGCCCATAGCCTACCCAGCCAATGCGCTGTTTGCCGCAACTGGGGCCAGGCGCGGGTCTGCTCGGCCTGCGTAGGCCGCTTTGCTGCAGATGTACCACGTTGTGTTACCTGCGCCTTGGCTATTACGGGTTATGCTGTTGAGTGCGGTAGCTGTATGCGCCACGGTAGCACCCTAGATGCTTGCTACGCCGCCGTGGACTATGCCTACCCTTGGGATGACCTGCTGGCCAAACTCAAATTTGATGGTGGTAGCAACGTGGGCGGGGTGTCAGGTGCTGACCCTGCAGCAGCGGGGGTGATGGCCGCCATCATGCGCCAGCGCAGCGCCATCATCCAGGCACTGACACAGGCCGACTGGGCACTACCTATGCCGCTGGCCGCGCCGCGCCTAGCGCAGCGGGGATTTAACCAAGCACTAGAAATCACCAAGCAGCTACTAAAGCCCAGCGGCGCAGTACGCGCAGTATTGCGTACTGATATGCTGGTGCGAACCCGCGACACAGCGCCACAGGTGGGGCTAGACCGCGCCCAACGCCAGCACAATATGCTGCACGCCTTTGCTATTGAGCCTGCCCGTGCGGCGCAAGTTAGCGGCACGCGGGTAGTGCTGATAGACGATGTCACTACCACCACGGCCACCCTGTGCGCGGCAGCGGCGGCCTTGCGCGCGGCGGGGGCGGCACAAGTGATAGCTTTGGTTTTTGCCCGCACACCTGAAGGCGAGCGGGTAGCCTAGCCGCATAACTCTGTAACGGCGGCCGGTAGCCAAGCGCTACCCAACTAGGCTGGCCGGGGTATAATTATGGACTTTGCTGACATCATCCTCAAACCATTAGGATTTATATACCATGGCATCTACCAAGCCTAAGAAAAAGAACCCGCGCCTAGCGTCGGGCCGTAAACGCGTCCGTCAAGACGTCAAAATCAACGCCGCGAACACCTCGCTGCGCTCCAAATACCGCACTGCGGTAAAGAACGTGGAAAAAGCTGTTGTCGCTGGCGACAAGGCTAAAGCCACTGAACTCTTTGCCAAAGCGCAAGCCATTGTGGACACTGTTGCTGATAAAGGCATCTTCCACAAGAACAAAGCTGCTCGTGATAAGAGCCGCTTAGCAGCTAAGGTGAAAACCTTGGCCACCGCCAAGTAATATTGGCACCAAGCCCTGACTGGGTAACTAGTCAGCCGTTTGATGTGGGTGCGCTGTCAGCAAAGAAAAAGCAAAAAGCCGTCGCAAGACGGCTTTTTTGTGGGCGCAAACTTATCGAAAGTAAGCTGCTAAAAGCTAGGTTGGCAGCTTAGCCAGCTTGCCATCGGGCAACAAACAGGCATCGGCCACTTGCAGCTCGTTATCGCGCGCAAAGTTCATCACAAAATCCCAGGCCATGGGTTCGGCATCGCGCAAATCGCGGTGCACCACCACACATTTAATATCGCCCAAGTTGGTGGGCAGGCACCATTCAGAGTAGCTTAAATGTGACCCTGGCACTGCGCCGCCGGGTCGAAATGGGCTCATCACGCCGCACAGTCGCTCAGCCCAATCGCTGGGGCGAAAGGTCTTGCCGTCTTTGGTGACGCCTTGGATAAAGACTTGTTGTGAGCTAGTGGGTGCCATGGTGTTGGAGGGCATTGTGCACCAACAGGATCGCCGTTGCTGCACTGCACAACAATTCTATCTTATATAAGACTTGAATCAGGCTTGAAGTAGCGGCATGCGTACTACAAACTCTGCACCACACGCATCGCAGCCATGCTAAAGCAGCGATAACGCAGTGCGCGCAAACCGCAGCATTGCCCCTAAAATCTACTCTCAACGGTTCTGCAGATTGTGTTGAGCCGTTTTTTTATTGCATTGATTGCGAGCCACCATGACGACTAACACCAGCGCCACTGTACAACCCCACGTAATGAACACCTACGGCCGCGTGCCCATTGCACTGTCGCACGGCCAAGGCTGCCGTGTGTGGGATGTCAACGGTAAAAGCTACCTCGACGGCTTGGGTGGCATTGCAGTGAACACGCTGGGGCATAACCACCCCAAGCTGGTGCCGGCGCTGCAAGACCAGCTGACCAAGCTGATCCACACCAGCAACTACTACTTCACTCCCAACGCAGAAAAGCTAGCCGCCGCACTGGTGGAGCGCAGCGGCCTGACTAACGTATTCTTCTGCTCTACGGGCCTTGAGGCCAACGAAGCTGCACTCAAACTGGCCCGCAAATTTGGCCACGACAAGGGCATCGAGCGCCCCGAGATTGTGGTGTACGAAAAAGCTTTTCACGGCCGCAGCATTGCCACGCTCAGCGCTACGGGTAACGTGAAAATTCAAGCTGGCTTTGGCCCACTGGTGGAAGGCTTTGTGCGCGTGCCAGTCAACAATATCGAAGCGCTTAAAAAGGCTACCGAAGGCAATAAAAATGTGGTCGCCGTATTTTTTGAAGCCATCCAAGGCGAAGGTGGCGTCAATCCGTTTCACATGGATTATTTGAAAGACGTACGCAAGCTGTGCGACGAGCGCGACTGGCTGCTGATGATTGACGAAGTGCAATGCGGCATGGGCCGCACCGGCAAATGGTTTGCCCACCAGTGGGCAGGTATTAAGCCTGACGTGATGCCACTGGCCAAAGGCTTAGGCTCGG
>JANOSN010000844.1:0-1599 GCA_031415895.1 Polaromonas sp.
GCGCGTGAAGTCGCTGTTTAACCAACTGACCCCCACGCAAGCCAGCAGCTATTTATCTGGCTTGGTGATTGGCGAAGAGCTGGTGTCGATGCAGCTAGACCCGGGTGGTGAAGTGATTGTGGTGGGCACGCAGGCGCTAACTGAGCGCTACTGCTTGGCACTAGAGCACCTAGGCATACCTACGCGCACGCTGGGCACGCAGGCTGCTTGGGCCGGGTTGCACTATATTTACAGCCAAATGAATTTCAAACGCGTGTAGACGCACACCCGTATGACACTTCCCGCCCAGCTTCCCGCCCCACTTCCCTCCCAGCTTCCCTCCCCATTTGCAAACCCCAGCGCTGAGCTGCGCAAGCACTTAGGTGCCTGCCCGCTGATCGCTATCTTGCGCGGCATTACGCCTGCTGAGGCGGTGCCCGTGGGCACAGCGCTGTGGCAGGCAGGCTTTAGGGTGATTGAAGTACCGCTTAATTCACCAGACGCGCTGCGCAGTATCAGCGCGCTGCGCGCCGCTTTGCCGCAAGCTTTGATAGGTGCAGGCACCGTCACCAGTGTGCAAGCGGTGCACGATGTGCAATCTGCAGGTGGCCAACTGGTGGTAGCACCCAACTGCGATGTGCAGGTGATAGCCGCCAGCGTAGCCGCAGGCATGGTGTGCCTGCCAGGTGTAGCCACGGCGACCGAGGCTTTTGCCGCGCTGGGCGCTGGTGCGCATGGCTTGAAATTGTTTCCGGCTGAAATGCTACCGCCCGCCGTGGTGAAGGCACTGCGGGCCGTGCTACCAGTGGATACGTTGCTGATCCCTGTAGGCGGCATTGGTGTGCACAATATAGCTGCGTACCGCAGCGCAGGCGCAGGCGCTTTTGGTATTGGATCGGCGCTGTATGCCAGTGGTAAATCAGTGGCGCAGGTGCGGCAGTACGCTATTGAAATAATAGCTTCTTGAGCAATAAATACTTGGACTACAGGCTACTTTAGTTACTTTATGGCAATCAATTCAGTACATTTTGGTTTAACAGACAAAGTGGTCATCATCACCGGTGGTGCGCAGGGCATAGGTGCGGCGTGCGCGCAGCGCTTTGCACGCGAAGGCGCACATGTGGTGTTGGCCGATGTAGACGATGCACGCGGCATGGCATTGGCTAAAGAGCTCAAAGCCCTGTATGTACACTGCGATGTGGGTGACAAGGTAGATGTCGATGCCATGGTGCAACGCGCAGTAGCCCAGCATGGCCGCATTGATGTGCTGGTTAACAATGCAGGCATTTTTAAAGCTGCTGCGTTTTTAGACGTGACCGAGGATGATTTTGACGAAGTGATTCGCGTTAACCTGAAAGGCGCGTTTTTAGTGGCGCAAGCTGTGGCGCGTGAGATGGTGAAAACCGGTGGCGGCAGTGTTATCAACATGAGCTCGGTCAACGCGGTGATGGCTATCCCCAGCATTGCCAGCTACAACATGAGCAAAGGCGCTATCAACCAGTTGACCCGCGCCATGGCGCTGGCGCTGGCCGACCACGGTGTGCGCGTCAACGCTGTAGCCCCAGGCACCATCGCCACCGACCTGGCCACTAAAGCGGTGCTGACCAGTGAAGAGGCCAA
>JANOSN010000845.1:0-1641 GCA_031415895.1 Polaromonas sp.
AGTTCTGATGAGGTTTTTTAAGTCAATTTAGCAAAAGATCGGTGGAATTAAGCGAAATCAACGTGTTTAGGCTCTTTCATTAAAATCAAGCTCATGCACTTACCGCTTTGGCACACCAGCCGTTTTCAAATTGACCTGTCACAGCCCCGCATCATGGGCATTGTCAATGTAACGCCTGACTCATTTTCTGATGGCGGGCAGCACGCTAGTAGCCAGCAGGCGATTGCGCACTGCGAACAGCTGGTTAAAGACGGGGCGCATATGTTGGATATTGGCGGTGAGTCGTCGCGGCCCGGCGCACAGCCACTGCCGCTGGACGAGGAGCTGCGCCGCGTGCTGCCGGTGCTGCAGGTGGCGCTGCAGCTGGGTGTGCCGGTATCGGTAGACACCTACAAGCCGCAGGTCATGCAGGCGGCGCTAGACATGGGCGTGGACATCGTTAACGATATTTGGGCGTTGCGCCAGCCCGGTGCTTATGAGGTGATTGCACGCTACCCGCAGTGCGGCTTAGTGCTAATGCACATGCACCGCAACCCGCAAACTATGCAAACCGCGCCGATGGATTGCGCTGATGTGGTGCAGCAAGTTAAAACTGATTTGCTATCATTTGTAGAGCTGCTTGAGAAGTATTTACTTGGACTACAGGGCGATTTGATTGATAAATCATCGTCCACTAACCCACCGCTGTCCGCCCGCATCATGCTAGACCCTGGCATTGGTTTTGGCAAAACCGTGGCGCAAAATTTTGCACTGCTGGCGCGCCAGCAAGAGCTGTTCAGTTTGGGTTATCCGCTCTTGGCGGGCTGGTCGCGCAAGTCGTCGCTGGGCGCCGTCACAGGCCTAGACGCGGCTGACCGCATGGTGCCCAGCGTGGCTGCAGCCCTGCTGGCGGTGCAGCGCGGTGCCAGCGTGGTGCGCGTGCACGATGTGCGCGAGACAGCGCAGGCGCTAGCGGTGTGGCAGGCGGCTAAGCATTAGCCCGCAGAACCCTCAAAGCTATGAATATAATAGCTGCTTAAGTAATAAATACTTGGACTATCGGCCTAAAAGCACAACAAAACGTGCCCAATAACAGAAAGAGACTATGGCGAGACAATACTTTGGCACCGACGGCATGCGCGGCACCGTGGGCACTGCCCCTATCACGCCTGATTTTGTACTCAAGCTAGCCCATGCAGTGGGCCGCGTGCTGCGCAAGACTGATCCCAAGCCCACGGTGGTAATTGGCAAAGACACTCGCATATCAGGCTACATGCTAGAAAGCGCTTTGGAGAGTGGTTTTAACTCTGCTGGTGTTGACGTGATTTTGCTAGGCCCTCTGCCTACGCCGGGTGTGGCGTATTTAACGCGCGCCATGCGGGCCAACCTGGGCGTGGTCATCAGTGCCAGCCACAACCCTTTTGCTGACAACGGCATCAAGTTTTTTAGCGCCCAAGGTGCTAAATTGCCTGATGCATGGGAAGAAGCTGTTGAGGCTGCAGTGCAAGAGCCGCCTGTGTGGGCCAGCAGTGCCGATTTAGGCAAAACCCGCCGTTTGGAAGATGCGGCGGGGCGGTATATCGAATTTGCTAAAAGTACTTTTGCCAGCGACTTAAGCTTAAAAGGTTTAAAAATCGTGGTCGACGGTGCGCACGGTGCCGC
>JANOSN010000846.1:0-1273 GCA_031415895.1 Polaromonas sp.
TAAAACTACAGACGAATTTCTCAAGCTCATCAAGTCAAAGCCCGGCCATTACAGCTATGGCTCGTCAGGTGTGGGCACCGCATTGCATTTGACGGGCGAGCTGGTCAAAGACAAGGCAAGTGCATTTATGGTGCACATCCCCTACCGAGGTGTCGCACCTTTGGCCAATGATTTATTAGGCAACACACTGGATTTTGGGGTGTTTGTGCTCAGCTCGGGTTTGCCACACATTCGCAGCGGTAAGGTTGTGGCGTTGGGAACCTCTGAAAGTCAGCGTAGCGCTGTTACCCCCAATATCCCGGCCTTATCTGAGCATTCCCAGCTCAAGGGGTTAGACATGAGCTCGTGGTTCATGTTGGTAGGGCCTAAAGGTTTGCCGCCTGCCGTTACTGCCAAGCTGCAAAAGGCGCTACAAGATGGTTTGCAAGACCCTGCGATGCGTAAAAAATTAGAAGACTCTGGTTCTAAGGTCTTTACCGGAAAAGAGGACGCGACAGCCTTTTTAGTCACTGAGACAGCTAAGTACAAAAAGATCGTCGATTTTGCAAAAATCTCTGAATAGCGAACAGCATGACATTTGCTTTACCCATACCAGATATCAGCATCTGGTGCGCTGGTAACACCGGTGTAGAAGGTGTCTGGCAGTTCGACAGTGGCCAACCGGGCCGCAATGTGCTGGTGACGGCCTTAGTGCATGGCAACGAGGTGTGCGGTGCATGGGCTTTAAAGGCGGTGCTAGAAGCTGGTGTGCGCCCAGTAGCCGGGCGACTTACTTTGGCATTTTGCAATCTGGCGGCGTTCGACAAATTCGATTCTGCAAGACATGATGCCTCGCGCTTTGTAGATGAAGACATGAATCGTCTTTGGTCGCCAGCCAAACTCTTAGTATCAACTCAAGAATCGCAACGTGCTGCAGAGTTATTACCTTTTGTAGACCAAGCTGACTGGCTGCTCGATCTGCACTCTATGCATGAGCCGGGTGAGCCTTTGCTACTTACGGGCTTGTTGCCGCGTAACCTAGCGCTGGCGAGGCAATTGGGCGCACCAGAGCACGTGGTGGTCGATGCTGGTCACCAAGATGGCGTTAGGCTACGTGACTTTGCTCAGTTTGGTGATGCTCAGGCTAAAGATGCGTGTGCGTTGTTAATCGAGTGTGGTTTTCATGGCGCGTTGACAAGCAAAGATGTGGCCCTAGACATGGTTGCGCGATTTCTCAACGCGGCAGGCACTGCACCACAAGGCAATCAGCCCGGTCAGATTCCCGCTTCGTGGT
>JANOSN010000847.1:0-1239 GCA_031415895.1 Polaromonas sp.
ATGTGCGCAGCCGCGTGACGGCCATTGAGATTAACCCCGAGGTCGTGTCGGCCTGCAAAGCGTGGTTTAAGCTGCCCGACAACGATGCGCGTTTGAATGTGGTGCTAGCCGATGCAGGCGTAGAGATTGCCAAAGCCGAGCGCGCCGGCACTGTCGACGCATTGCAGGTAGATTTATATGACCACGAAGCCGCTGCCCCCGTGCTGGACAGCGTTGCTTTTTACAAAGACTGCCGCACCAGCTTGACTGACTATGGCGTGATGACCGTCAACCTGTTTGGCCGCATGGCCAGCTACGACAAAAGCGTAGAAAAAATTTGTAAAGCCTTTGGCAAAGACAATGTGTGGGCTTTTAAACCCACCATCGAGGGCAATGCCATTGTGCTGGCCCACCGCAGCCCACGCAGCGAGACGCGCGCTAAGCTTGCTGAAAACGCTGAAATCATCCACACTCGCTTTGGCCTACCAGCGCACAAATGGCTGCGTATTTTTAAACCTGTGCTATGAACGCTATACCCAAAACCGTCCACAAAACCCCTATTGTTAAAACCCATGCACCTGCCCCCTTTGTAGGCATGGTGGATTGGCGCAAACTGGTTGACTGGCTCAGCCAAGACGGGGTCATTACCCCTGAAGAAGCGCGCCGCACCATCACGCGCTGCTCGCAGGCCGAAAGCGCGCAGCACCCGCTGGTGCGCCTAGCCAGTGTCGCCATGACGCGTGCCTCAGACGGCAAGCCGCTGGATATTGAAACCCTGACCCAATATTTAGCCAAAAAAGCAGGCTTGGAGTATTTGCGTATTGACCCACTCAAAGTCGACGTGGGCAAAGTGGCTGACACCATGAGCGCGCATTACGCTGAGCGTTACAAAGTGCTGCCAGTGCAAGTAACGCCCAGCGAAGTGATTGTCGCCACATCTCAGCCGTTTATCAACGACTGGATCGGTGAGGTAGAACGGCAGGCCAAGCGCAGCGTGCGCATGGTGGTGGCTAACCCGCAAGATATTCACCGCTACACAGCAGAGTTTTTTGCACTGGCAAAATCAGTGCGTAACGCAGTTAAATCAGGCGGCGGCGCAGGGGGCGCTAGCTTTGAGCAACTGGTGGAGCTGGGCAGAAGCTCTAAAACGCTGGATGCCAACGACCAAGGTGTGGTGCAGGTGGTGGACTGGTTGTGGCAATACGCTTTTGACCAACGCGCCAGCGACATCCACCTGGAGCCGCGCCGCGAGCAGGGCGT
>JANOSN010000848.1:0-6354 GCA_031415895.1 Polaromonas sp.
CGAAGTCTTCTCACCCCCTTCGGCGAGCTCAGGTCGAACAGGGGCTTCCACGACGTCGCGCACGGGTTTACTGGCCAATAGCTTTTGCGTATACGCATGCTGCGGGTTGGCAAACACTTGGGCTACGGTACCGTGCTCAACAATATGGCCGTTTTCCATCACTGCAATACGGTCGGCAAACTTGCGCACCATGTTCAGGTCGTGCGTTATCAAAAGCACCGCCATCTGGTGGCTTTTTTGCAGCTCGCCCAGCAGGTCTAATATTTGTTGGCGTAGCGTCACGTCTAGCGCCGTGGTAGGCTCATCGGCCAGCAGCAGGCGCGGCTTGCAAGCCAGCGCCATCGCAATCATCGCGCGCTGGCGCTGCCCGCCTGACAGCTGGTGCGGGTAGCTTTGCGCGCGGCGCTCGGGCTCAGCAATGCCAGTTTCTACCAGCAGCTCTATCACCCGCGCCCATGCAGCTTTTTTGCTCAGGGCTTGTTTGGTTTCTAACACCTCAGCAATTTGATCGCCAATGGTAAACAGCGGGTTCAGCGCCGTCATCGGCTCCTGAAAAATCATCGCAATGTCATCACCGCGCAAGCCCTGCAGCGCATGCTCTGGCATTTGCAAAGTGTCTTTACCGTCAAACCACACTTGCCCGCCCAGCTGCGCATTTTGCACTAAACGCAATATCGCCAATGCAGTGACTGATTTGCCCGAACCTGATTCACCCACCAAGGCCAGCTTTTCACCCGCATTGAGCGTGAGGTTGATGCCGTGCACTACCTCTTTACCCGCAAAGGATATGGTCAGGTTTTTTACGTCAAGCAAGGCGGTCATTGGTCAGCCTTGCGTGGATCAAGCGCGTCGCGCAAAGCATCGCCCATAAAGGTTAACAGCAGCAGCGTAACCACCAGTACGACGAAGGTGGACAACGAAATCCACCACGCATCGATATGCGTTTTGCCTTGCGCCAGCATCTCACCCAAGCTGGGCGTGCCCGGTGGAACGCCTAAGCCTAGAAAATCTAGCGACGTTAGCGCCAACACTGCACCGCTCATACGAAACGGTAAAAACGTCACCACAGGTGTCATGCTGTTGGGCAACACATGGCGGGTGATGATTTGCCAATGGCTCAGGCCCAGTGCACGCGCGGCGCGCACATAGTCCATCTGGCGGTTACGCAAAAACTCGGCGCGTACATAGTCCGACAAGCCCATCCAACCAAACGCGCTGAGCAATATCAGCAATAGGGCTATGCTAGGTTTAAATATAGCTGCAAAAATAATCAGCAAATACAGCTCTGGCATCGAGCTCCACACCTCAATAAACCGTTGCCCCGCCAAGTCAATCTTGCCAGCAAAGTAGCCCTGCACAGCGCCCGTTAACACGCCCAGCAGCACACCCACTGCCGTTAGCGCCAGGCCAAACAGCACACTCACCCTAAAACCATACAGCAGCTGTGCCAGCAGGTCACGGCCACGGTCATCAGTGCCCAAGTAATTGATGGCACTGGGCGGCGCAGGATTGGGCTCTTTGGCAAAGTAGTTCAGCGTTTTGTCGCCGTAGCGATTCAGCGGAAAAAGCGCAAAGTTACCGGGCTTGGCAAACTGATCAGCCACAAACGGATCCCAGTAGTCAGCAGGCGTCACAAAGTCACCGCCAAAGGTGGTCTCGGGCAAAGTTTGAAATACTGGCGCATACCACTGGCCGTTGTAGCGCGCTACCAAAGGCTTGTCGTTAGACAACAGCTCAGCAAACATGCACAGCACCATCAGCACGCCAAATATGCACAGGCTCCAATAGCCCAGGCGGTTGCTCTTAAACCGCAGCCAAGCGCGTTTGCGCGGCGACTGCGATACGGTGGGTAGTGGCTTAGTTAGCATAGTGCAGCGCGTTAATTAAACTTCAGTCCAACTTCAATCAAACTTGACGCGCGGGTCTACCCACACGTACATCAGGTCGCTTATCAGCTTGGTGACCAAGCCAATCAGCGTAAACAAAAACAGCGTGCCTAGCACCACAGGGTAGTCGCGCCTAATCACGCTTTCAAAGCTCAGTAAGCCTAGGCCATCTAAAGAAAATAAAGTTTCTATCAACAATGCCCCAGTAAAAAACGCACCAATAAACGCCGCTGGAAATCCGGTGACCAGCGGGATCAGCGCATTGCGAAACACATGCTTGTACAGCACAGTACGCTCGTCCAAGCCTTTGGCGCGCGCGGTGATAACGTATTGCTTGCGTATCTCTTCTAGAAACGAGTTTTTAGTCAATATGGTGATCACTGCAAAACTGCCCAGCACCATGGCGGTAATCGGCATAGCAATGTGCCAAAAATAATCTATGATGCGCGCAGGCCAGCTTAAATCAGCCCAGTTGGTCGACGTTAAACCGCGCAGCGGAAACCACTGCAGCTGCCCACCAAAAATCACCACCAGCACCACGCCCAGTACAAAGCCCGGTATGGCATACCCCACTAGCACAATCAAGCTGGTGACAAAGTCAAACCGCGTGCCCGCTCGCACCGCTTTGGCCACGCCCAATGGTATGGCTACGGCGTAGCTGAGTACTAGCGTCCACAGCCCAAGACTGATCGACACGGGCAGCTTAGATACAATCAATGCCCACACATCTTTATGGTGGTAAAAACTCTTGCCTAAATCTAGCGTGGCGTACGATTTAAGCATCAGCCAAAAGCGCTCAGCGGGTGGCTTGTCAAACCCATACAGTTGCTTAATTTCTTCTAGTTGTGCTTTGCTAACACCTTGGCGGCCACGGTAGCTGTTACCACCACCAGCGCCGCCACTACCGGCTGCCTCGCCACCGCTGCTGCGGTCTTGCAACTGTGCTACCACCTGCTCTACCGGGCCACCGGGAACAAACTGGGTGATGACAAAAGTAATTAGCATGACACCCAACAAAGTGGGCACCATCAATAACAAGCGTTTGGCAATGTAGCTGAACATGGTTATTTTTGCTCCGAGTTACTTTGCACTGGTGTGGCCCACCACGAACTCATTACCCAGTTTTGGGCGCCGTAGTATTTAGGAATTTTGCTAGGGCGTTGAAATTTTCTATCATTAAATGCAACGCGGTAGCTGGGCGAATACCAGTTAGGAATGGCGTAGTAGCCGTGTGCAAATATGCGGTCAAGTGCACGCACATTGGCAGCAAGCTCTTTGCGTGAAGGTGCAGCTACAATTTGCGTCAAAATTTTATCTACCGCTTTGTCTTGAATACCCCAGTAGTTCAAATTGCCTTCGCGGGTGGCCGATGCGGACTCAAACATATCGCTTAAATCTTTGCCAGGGGTAGGACTACTTCCAAACGCTACGCTGGTCATTTCAAAATCATAAGTGTCCAGCAGCTTTTTAGCTAGGGCAAAGTCAACAATACGAAAATTGAGTTTAATACCCAGTTTTTCCAAGCTCTTTTGAAATGGCGTGAGCACCCGCTGTGACGACGGATTGTCAAACAACATTTCAACCTCTAAGGCCTTACCTGATTTGTCACGCATAGCTCCGTCGCGGTAGGTCCAACCCGCTTGCTCCAGCAAAGCCCGCGCTTTGAGTAAATTAGCACGCAGGCTACTTGGCAAGTCAGTATTGCTAGGCTTGGGGACTTCGCCAAAAATCTCTGGCGCTAACATAGCTCGCAGTGGTTCTAGCACAGCCAGTTCTTCTGCATCAGGTTTTCCGACGGCTGCAAATTCAGTCGCTAAAAAATGCGATGGAATGCGCCTGTAGGAGTTGAAAAATAATTGCCGATTCATCCATTCAAAATCCATCGCCAGTGCAAACGCCTGACGCACGCGAATGTCTTTGAACACTGGCTTACGGGTATTGAAGGCATAGCCTTGGTAAAAGCCAGGGTTGGGGTTTGGAAACTCTACCTTCACCAGCTCG
Organism: Polaromonas sp.; assembly: GCA_031415895.1. Lineage (GTDB taxonomy): Bacteria > Pseudomonadota > Gammaproteobacteria > Burkholderiales > Burkholderiaceae_C > JAAFIP01. The sequence continues at coordinate 3,888 of JANOSN010000848.1, forward strand.
CCCGTGCTGAACTTGCGCCCCACATACTGACGCGCCCAGCGCCGAGCGGCATTTTCTTCCAAAAAGTCAAATTCGCCTGCCTTAAAAGCCTCCAGCCGCACGGTGTCATCACGGTAGATTTTGTAGGTGATCTGGTCAAAGTTATACGTGCCTTTGCGCACGTTCAGGTTGTTGCCCCAATAGTCTTTGCGCCGCTCATAAGTGATAGTTTTACCAAAATCTACCGGGCCAATTTGATACGGGCCACTGGCAATCGGCTTGTCGATAATAATTTGGTCAAACGGTTTGCCGCCACCCCACTTATGGCTGAAAATCATCATACTGCCAGCTGCTAGTGGCACATGCTTATCCGGTATTTTGAAATCAAAACGCACCGTGCGTTCCCCCGTCACAGTAGCGCTTTTCAAGTCATCAAACAACAACTTGGTGCGTGGTGACGCAAGTTTGCCCATGATCATGTCAAACGAGTGCTTGACATCTTTGGCCAACACTGGGTCGCCGTTATTGAACTTGGCCAACGGGTTTAAGCGAAACTCGGCAGACATGCCGTCAGCGGCCACTTTAATATCTTCTGCCAACAGGCCATACATAGTGCTGGGCTCGTCACTGGAGCCTGACATGAGAGTTTCAAATACCAAGCTAGAGTTTTGCCCCTCGTTGTGCAAACCGGGCGGATGATCGCCCTTCAAAATGAACGGGTTGTATTTGTCAAAATTAGTCGCTCGGCTGTTAGGCACCAGCACGATACGCCCGCCCTTGGGCGCATTAGGGTTCACGTCGTCAAAATGGGTAAACCCCGGCGGGTATTTCACGTCGCCATACTGTGAATAAGCGTAATCAGCCCACACGGGCGCAGCCAGCGCACAGGCTAAACCGACTAAAGACTGGAAAACGATGTTTCGCATGCGACAATTCTGCACTGAGTTTTGAAAAGAGGCACTAATGGGTTTCCTTAACGGCAAAAAATTATTAATCACCGGCGTGTTGTCTAACCGCTCCATAGCATACGGCATTGCGCGCGCCTGCCACCGCGAGGGGGCAGAAATCGCCCTGAGCTACGTGGGCGAGCGTTTTAAAGAGCGGACGGAGGGCTTTGCGGCTGATTTTGGCAGCAAGCTAATATTTGACTGCGACGTGGGCAGCGACGAGCAAATTGCCCAGCTGTTTACCGACCTGTCGGCCGTGTGGCCCAAGTTTGACGGCTTTGTGCACAGCATAGGCTTTGCCCCACAAGAGGCGATAGCGGGTGACTTTTTGGGTGGCCTGTCGCGCGAGGGTTTTCGCATTGCGCACGATATAAGTGCCTACAGTTTTCCGGCCATGGCCAAGGCGGCATTGCCCTACCTTAACGACAACTCAGCTGCCTTGACCCTGACCTATTTAGGTGCCGAGCGCATAGTGCCCAACTACAACACCATGGGTTTGGCCAAGGCATCGCTCGAGGCATCAGTGCGCTATTTGGCTGGCGCGCTAGGCGCGCAAAGTCGTGGGCTTCGGGCCAACGGCATTAGCGCGGGGCCAATCAAAACTTTGGCCGCCAGTGGTATTAAAGATTTTGGCAAAATTTTAGGTGCTGTGGCTGCTGCATCTCCTATTCGCCGTAACGTGACGATTGATGATGTGGGTAATGTGGCGGCGTTTTTAATGAGTGATTTGGCAGCGGGTGTGAGTGCTGAAATTACCTATGTGGATGGTGGTTTTAGCCATGTGGTGGGGATTGACGACTAGTCGTTAGTCGCAAATTCATTCAACGGCCTTTGGGCGGTTTTTATTGGCTAAATTAGCCTGTAGTCCAAGTATTCATTGATTAATCAGCTATACATTCAATAGCATCGTGAGTGCTCATAGCGTATCACGCTGCAGATGCACCACCCGCTGTGGGTACGCTACCTGCACGTTTGCAGCACGTAAGGCTTGCAAAACAGCAGCATTCACTTCACCACGAATATTGAGCTGCCCGTTGTCAGGGTCATTGATAGCAAAGCACAAGGTGAACTCCAAACCGTCTGCCGCAAAATTAGCCAAATGCGCACTGGGTGCTGGCTTGATAAGCACTCTGGGAAATGACTTAGCTGCATCGCACAGCAGTTGCAGCACCTGGTCAACATTGCTGTCATAGCCCACAGTGATATTGGTGGTTAAATTGACCACCGGGTCGGCGGCAGTCAAGTTTTCTACCCGCTCGGTGATCAGTTTGTCGTTAGGCACTATAGCCTCGCGGCCGTTGGCTGCGCGAATGACGGTGTAGCGGGTTTTGATGTCAACTACCTTACCTTCAAACGTGTCTACTTTCACCGTATCACCAATGCGCAAGCTGCGCTCTAGCAGGATGACAAAGCCGCTCACATAGTTGGCCGCTAGCTTTTGTAAACCCAGGCCCAAGCCCACACCAAACGCGCCGCCCAGCACCGACAGCGCCGTCAAATCCACACCAATAGTCGACAACGCAAACAGCAGGCCCACCACC
>JANOSN010000849.1:0-1364 GCA_031415895.1 Polaromonas sp.
TGGCGCAACACACTGTTGCGCGAGAGAAGCCGCTGTTACGGTCACTGGCGATGTGCTGGTCAGTGTAGGCGCGACTGTTGCGGTGATGGCCGCAGATGTTGTTTGCGCCGAGTTGGATGAAGTTGAATTAGAGGGTGCGAGATTAGATGGTGTCGTCGCAGGCGCAGCGTCACCACCGCCACCTCCGCAAGCCGTGATCAATGCCATTAAGCTGATCGAGCACGCTATTTTTATTCTAGTTATTAAACTGCAGGGTGAGATAAATACTGAATTAGTACGCATGATCACGATCCTTCGTTAAATATTAAATATAAATATTAGCAGTCTGCCGTGTATCAGTGAGTTATTTAGAGTTAGTTATATTTTTCCTAAAACCGTTCATTTAGTTAACGAAACACCACCGTTTTGCCGCCGTTCAATAGCACGCGATGCTGTGCATGCCAGGTCACCGCTTTTGATAGCACCAGGCACTCTACATCACGGCCAATATGGGTCAGCTGGCTTGGGTCGCTAGCATGGTCTACCCGCGCAATATCTTGCTCAATAATCGGGCCTTCGTCTAAATCAGCCGTTACATAATGCGCGGTGGCACCGATGATTTTTACACCATGCTCATAGGCCTGCATATAAGGCTTGGCGCCCTTAAAGCTGGGCAAAAACGAATGGTGAATATTGATAGCGCGGCCTTCTAGCGCGCGGCACAGCTCTTGCGACAGCACTTGCATGTAGCGCGCCAGCACCACCAGTTCCACCTCTTGCTGTTTGACAATTTCTAACAACTGCGCCTCGGCCTGCGGCTTAGTGGCTGCAGTGACGGGGATGTAGTGAAACGGTATGTTGTAGCTGGCGGCCAGTTGCTCATAGTCGCGGTGGTTAGATACGATGGCGCGTATGTCTAATGCAATTTGGTCACTGCTGTGGCGGAACAATAAATCATTCAAACAGTGCCCTAGCTTGGACACCATGATGACCGTGCGCATGCGCCGCTCCACTGGCCACAGCTTCCAGGTGAACTGCATACTTTGCGCCAACCGGGCAATATTGTCTTGCAAAGCGGTCGATTGTTCTTTGGGCACATCAAACTTCACACGCATGAAAAAATGCGATGTGCTGGGGTCGTTAAACTGCGCGGCCTCGGTAATGTTCCCGCCGCTTTGCGCCAGCAGGCCTGTGACAGCGTGCACTATGCCCACGCGGTCGGGGCAAGACAGGTTCAAGATAAAACAATCGCTCACGATGCTGGCCCTTTACTTTTCTGCGCACAGCTGTACGCAGCACAACTCACACCATAAAAGTAGAACAAGAAAAAAGCCTTGCAGACCGAAGTTCTGCAAGGCTTTTGTGTGTTGGCGGAGTGGACGGGA
>JANOSN010000850.1:0-2236 GCA_031415895.1 Polaromonas sp.
GCCCTCAAGCCTACAGGCAGCTGATTACTCTGCCGCCACCAGTTACCTTAATGCCGTCAAAGCCGCTGGCACCACAGATGCAGACAAAGTCATGGCCGCACTGAAAAGCCAACCCGCCAACGATTTCTACACCAAAGGCAAGATTCGCGCGGATGGCCGAATGATTCACGACATGTACCTGTTCCAAGTTAAGGGCCCGAAGGAATCGGCTTCGCCTTGGGACTACTACAAACAGATTGCCAGAGTACCGGGTGACCAAGCATTCACCACAGCAGCCGAATCCAAGTGCAAGAAATAGTCGAGTGACCTAACTACGAACTACAACCCGTTGGCTACAACTTCACGGTTTTTACCGCCACAAATCATGGACATCTTTATCGTCAGGCGCAACATGAAAAAAATCATGGAAATTCAAAAAAAGGTTAGTAGTGCCGTTATCGCAGTTGCACTGCTGCTAACCGTGGGCTCTGTTGTAGCCCAAGACGGTGTAAACAATCGTAGTATCGTTTTGGGCCAGTCCATTGCACTCACGGGGCCCGGATCCGGGCTTGCAGTTCCGTTCTACACAGGTGCGAAGATTTACTTTGACCGTGTCAACACCGCTGGCGGTATCAATGGCCGCAAGATCGAGTTGGTAACGTTGGACGACACTGGCCGACCAACGAACACAGCGGCCAATACTAAAAAACTATTGGATCAAGGTGTGCTGTCGTTGTTTGGCTTTTACGGTTCACTGCAAGTGGGCGCAGCCTACCCACTCATTAAAAACACCGACATCATCCTATTTGCGCCGATGTCTGCGGCTGACGAATTTCGCGGCCCTCTTTACGTCAATATTTATTCAATTCGACCAGGTTATTCCGCAGAGGCTGCGGCTATTACCCGTCATGCACTGACGCTTGGGTCAACCAAGTTTGGAGTCTTGCATGCCACGGATGGTGAATCGCTGTCCGCGCTGGAGGCGGCCGAACGAACCATGATCCGCCTTGGTGCAGAGCTTGTCGTTAAAACATCAATGGGTGGGGGGAATCTCGCCACCAGTGTCGATATAGCTTTGGACGCCCAGCCTCAATCCATCTTGCTAATCAGTGATGCGCCATCCGCGGCAAGTGTTGTGCGCGATCTGAAAGCCAAGGGATTTCGAGGCCTCATTTATGGATTCTCCAACACTGGTGAGAGTTTGCTTGCGGACGAGCTTGGACCTGAGGGAGCCGGTGTAGTCGTCGTGCGCGTTGTTCCGGTAAGTGACCATGCCAAAGTCCAGGTGGTTCGAGAATTGGCCGTCGATGCCTTGGCGGCCAAGGCTGGCAAGCCCAATGTCTACATGCTTGAAGGCTATATTGCCGCCCGTACCTATGCGGAAGCCTTGCGTCGTATCCAGCAGGTGCCCAATAGGGCGCTCCTGAAGAGGTCGCTGGAGAGCTTGAATAATTTTGTAATTGGCGATTTTCGTGTGCATTTCGCTACGAACCGCGTTGGCTCCAACTTGGTCGAACTCAGTGTCGTCGATTCTCAGGGCCGGGTGCGCCATTAAGTGCGTGGTCAACCTAGCTGGGGTGTACTTTGCACTTCCAATTTAAGACTGCCACTTTAGTCGAGCGTGACACTAGAGTTCAAAGATTCCTTGATGAAGGTTTCTGCGCTGGCAAACAACAACCGTTTGGCTTGGTCCAGATCCATACCCCAAATATCTTTGAGCACCACCAATGATTCGATACCAAACAACAAAGATAGTTTTTGCAAAAGTTCATCATGCTGGCGACTGCTGAGCTGGCTGCTGAGCGGTTCTATGACCCGCTTGAGAATATCGACCCGAAGGCCGCGGCTGTGCTGTTTTCGATCTGACATTTGTTGTGATAGTTGCTCCGCTTGCGTGGGAAGCAGCACCAATTGCAGAACAGCACGGAACAGAGTTTCATGCAGTTTGAAGTCTTCAAAAAGCAGCTCATAAGCTTCTCGGAGACGCTGCATAGGGACGTCTGCTGTGGGTTGCCACCCGATGAGGTTGCTCAAAGAGTGCGTCATCATGGCATGCACAAGGTCCGCGTGGCTAGGAAAATAGCGGTACACCGTCGCTCTAGATGCCTCTGCGGTCTGAGCGAGTTCATTGAGAGAGGGTACATGCCCACTTTCTGTAATTTCAATTGCGTGATTCAAAAGCAATTTGTGCGTGCGTGCGCTTGCACCAGTGTATTTATAGATATCCATAGGTGGTTTGTTGAGTCAAAAATAAAAA
>JANOSN010000851.1:0-1556 GCA_031415895.1 Polaromonas sp.
GGCGAGCGCTGGAGTGTGGCCAAGGGCTACCTCACGCCTAATTTGTCGCGCAGCAATTTACAGGTGATCACTGGCGCATTCACCACCAAAATTATCTTTGAAGGCACCCGCGCAGTAGGCGTGGCCTACACGCAAGGCGGCCAAACCAAAGAAGTACGCGCCACCCGCGAGGTGCTGCTGTGCGCAGGTGCCCTACAAAGCCCACAGCTACTGATGGCATCAGGCGTGGGCCCTGCAGACCATTTGCAGCAATTGGGCATTAACGTGGTGCACCACAGCCCGGGGGTGGGTGTACATTTGCATGACCATCCAGATATTGTGCAAGTAGTAGATGCACCCAAGCTAACCGATTTGTTTGGCGTATCGCCCACGGGTATTTGGAGCGTGCTCAAAGGCATCATGCAGTGGCGCAATGAGCGCACCGGCATGTTGACCACTAACTTTGCCGAGGCGGGTGGGTTTTTTAAAAGCAGTGTTGATCAAGCTACGCCTGATTTGCAACTGCACTTTGTTATTGGCAAGCTGGTAGACCATGGCCGCAAGCCTACTTTTGGCCACGGGTATTCATGCCATGTCTGCCTGCTTCAGCCAAAGAGCCGAGGCACACTGCGCTTAGCCAGCAGCGACATGGCGGTAGCACCCTTGATCGACCCTAACTTTTTATCGCACCCTGACGACATGGCGCGCATGGTGAGCGGATTCAAACAAATGCGTGCAATTTTGCAGTCACCAGCGCTGGCGCAATACGGCGGCCGCGAGCTAGACACCACGGCCAAGGCCGTGACCGATGCACAAATTGAAGCCGTGATCCGCGACAAAGCCGACACCATCTACCACCCCGTGGGCAGCTGCCGCATGGGCCCGGGCGAGCTTGACCCTGTGGACGCGCAACTGCGCGTCAAAGGCGTGCAAGGCCTGCGTGTGGTGGACGCGTCTATCATGCCGCGCATTGTCAGCGGCAACACCAACGCACCCACCGTAGTGATTGCAGAAAAAGCGGCAGATTTATTGCGGGGTGTGTGAAAATCAAGCCTCTGACTGTGGGGCTGCAATGCAATGATTGTTTTAGGTTTTGAATCATCTTGTGATGAAACGGGCGTGGCCTTGGTACACGCACAGGGTACGGGTGTGCCCACACTCATGTCAGCCGCGCTGCACAGCCAAATAGCCATGCACCAAGCCTATGGTGGCGTAGTACCCGAGCTGGCCAGCCGAGACCACATCAGACGCATCATTCCCCTGACAAAAGAGGTGTTAGTACAAGCATCTATTGCTCAAGCAGCTATAGATTTTGTAGCATTTACACGCGGCCCAGGTCTGGCAGGTGCGCTGCTGGTGGGCGCGGGTGCGGCCTGTGCTATGGCCGCCGCTTGGGGCAAACCTGTGATTGGTGTGCACCATCTTGAGGGGCATTTACTGTCGCCGTTTTTAAGCGCTGATCCGCCGCAGTTTCCGTTTGTGGCGCTGCTAGTGTCTGGCGGCCACACCCAGCTGATGCGGGTAGACGGTGTGGGCCACTACCAAATGTTGGGCGAGACCATTGACGACGCTGCTGG
>JANOSN010000852.1:0-1351 GCA_031415895.1 Polaromonas sp.
CAGCTGCCCGCCCTCTACCGTGATGAAGCTGGGGCAGAAACCTTTGACGCAGCTAATATCTTTATTGCAGGTGCTTTGGTTGATGGTGCGCTTGCGGCCAAGCTCGGTTTCTAGTGGCTCCACGCTCATGCAGTTGCTTTGCACACCGCAGTCGCCGCAGCCTTCGCACACGGCTTCGTTGATCACGACGCGAATGGCAGGGTCGACCAGCTTGCCGCGCTTGCGGCGGCGGCGCTTTTCAGTGGCGCAAGTTTGGTCGTAAATGATGACGGTGGTGCCTTCAATCTCACGGAACTCGCGCTGAATGCTGTCCAGCAGGTCACGGTGGAATACTTGTACGCCATCTGGAAACCGTGCATCCTGAGCTTGTCGAAGGACTTCGTATTTTTCAGGCTCATCGGTCACGACACAAATCTTTTTTGCGCCTTCTGCGCGCATGCTCTGCGCAATTTGCACTACAGAATGGCCCTCGGGCCGCTCGCCTATCTGCTGCCCACCGGTCATGGCTACGGCGTCGTGGTACAAAATATTGTAGGTGATTTTCACTCCCGCAGCTATCGACTGGCGCACCGCTAGCAAGCCGCTGTGAAAATATGTGCCGTCGCCTAAGTTGGCAAACATGTGCGTGTCGTGGCTAAACGGCTGCTGCCCCACCCACGGCACGCCTTCGCCGCCCATTTGCGTAAAGCCCACCGTGGCGCGGTCCATCCAAATCGTCATAAAGTGGCAACCAATACCCGCCATGGCACGCGAGCCTTCGGGAACGACGGTGGAGGTGTTGTGCGGGCAGCCTGAGCAAAACCAGGGCTGGCGGTCAGCACCTTGCACCGCTTGTACTTCCACTGCATGCATGGCTTGTTCTTTAGCGGTGATGACTGCCAAGCGTGCGTCAATGCGCGCTTGCGTGTCAGCGTCGAGGTTAAATTTTCTCAAGCGCTTGGCAATCGCTTTGGCAATGATGGCGGGTGATAGGTCGGCGTTGGCGCGCAGCAGCGTGTGCGACGTGGGGTTGGCCAGGCTCCATTCGCCGCCGGAATAACCGTCTGCATGGGCATTAGTGTCTAAGCTGCCTTCGTCAAACTTGCCCACAATATTAGGCCGCACATCGCTGCGCCAGTTGTACAGCTCTTCTTTCAGTTGGTATTCAATGACTTGGCGTTTTTCTTCGACTACCAAAATCTCTTGCAGGCCAGTGGCAAATTCGCGCGTCAGCTGCGCCTCTAGCGGCCACACTACGCCCACTTTGTGCAATCTGATGCCCACGCGCTGGCAGGTGGCGTCGTCCAGGCCTAAATCGGCCAAGGCTTGGCGTGTGTCGTTGTACGCCTTGCCGCTGGCGATCAAACCGAAG
>JANOSN010000853.1:0-3022 GCA_031415895.1 Polaromonas sp.
GGGCGCAAAAAGGCGTCGAGCTGGTCAGCGTGGCCACGGGCTGGCGCTTTCAAAGCCGCCCACAAATGCGCGAATACCTTGACCGCCTGCACCCCGAAAAACCGCCCAAATACACCCGCGCCACGCTAGAAACGCTGGCCATCATTGCCTACCGCCAGCCCTGCACGCGCGGCGACATGGAGGATATTCGCGGTGTCACGATTAACAGCCTGATCATCAAACAGCTAGAAGACCGTGGCTGGGTCGAGACCATTGGCCACCGCGAGACGGTAGGCCGCCCGGCGCTGTTTGCCACCACTAAGCAGTTTTTGGACGACCTGGGGCTAGAGTCGCTTAACCAGCTACCCGCATTAGACAATTCTGCTGCACAAGCCAGCGCGTTTGAAAAACTGGGCCTTGAAGCCCCTTCAAACGATAAAGTGACCAACGATGCACAGGCCGAGCTGCTGGGCGATGCTGAGTCGCTAGAGCACGTGGCGGGCAGCAAGCCGCAGGCCGCGCAAGCTACCCAAGATGCACAGCTATCTGCAGCGCCTGCAGATGTTGCAGACCACCACGCGGCATCCCCAAGCTTAGCAACCACTTCTGAAAACATTCCCCTAATTGATTCCGCTACTAGCGAGGCCCCGCGCCATGACTGACCCGAAAGATTTAGATAATCTAGATCCAGCTGCTAACCCCGCAGCTGATACGCCTGCCACCGACGGCGACGCAACCGCCAAAGTAGCCAAGCCCCGCAAACCCAGAGCACCGCGCAAAACTGTGGTGAAAGTTGAGCAAACCGATACCGATGCCGATGCTGTAACCGATACAACTGTCTCACAAGATGCCAACATAACTGGTGCAGCCAACCCGCAGCCTGCACAAGTTGTACAAGCTCTGCAAACCAACAATTCAGGGCTAAATAAGCCTGTAGTCCAAGTATTTATTGCTCCTGCTGCTATAGAAAATATAGCAAATGATGATCAACCAACAGTACCATCTAAAGCGTCCGCTCAAGGCGTGTACCAGTTTTTAGATGTGATCTCAGGTCAGCTAGACGCTGATGAAGAGAATGTAGAAGTAGCTTTGCCCAAGCGCGTGCTAGCCCCGCAGCCCGAAAGCCCCAAGCTGCACAAAGTGCTGGCCCAGTCGGGTTTAGGGTCGCGCCTTGAGATGGAGCAGCTGATCACCGAAGGCCGCATTTCAGTCAACAACCAGCCTGCCCACATTGGCCAGCGCGTGCAGTGGGGCGACCAAGTCAAGGTCAACGGCAAGCCGCTGCGCATCCGCATCGACCCGCCGCCTGCGCGCGTGATTGCATACCACAAGCCCACGGGCGAGGTGGTAACCCATGACGACCCACAAAACCGCCCCACCGTATTTCGCCGTTTGCCCAAGTTGTTTCAAGGCAAGTGGCAGTCAGTGGGCCGTTTAGATTTAAATACTGAAGGTCTGCTGCTGTTTACCAGCTCGGGTGAATTAGCCAACCGCCTGATGCACCCGCGCTTTGGCCTAGAGCGTGAATACGCCGTGCGCGTGCTGGGCAAGTTGAGTAATGAAGAAAAGCAAAAACTGCTAGACGGTGTGCAGCTAGAAGACGGCATGGCGCAGTTTGGCAGCATTGAAGACGGCGGCGGCGAAGGCTCTAACGCTTGGTACCGCGTCACCATCAGCGAAGGCCGCAACCGCGAAGTGCGCCGCATGATCGAATCCGTAGGCCACGCGGTGAGCCGCTTGATTCGCATTCGTTATGGCGCCATGATGCTGCCACGCGGCCTTAAACGCGGCGCGCACATGGAGCTAGATGAGCAAGACATTAACGCGCTGATTCGCGCAGCAGGTGGTGGTGAACGCCGCGACAACCCACGCGGACCACGTAACGAGCATGGCCCACGTAACGAGCATGGCCCGCGTCACGATGGTGGTCCGCGTCACGACAATGGGCCGCGTCACGATGGCGGCCCGCGCAATGACCGCGGCCCACGCCAGTTTGGCAACCGCAATCCCAACCCCGCATCCCGAGGCGAGGGCGCAGGCCCAGCCGATGCAGCTTTCAACCCTGCTGCATCTGAAGGCACAACCGATGGCAGCCTGCCACCACAGGGCGATCAAGCCGTTGGTCAAAATGATCGTCAAAACGCAGGACAAGATAGCGGCTACCCGCAGCAACGCGAAAACCGTGGCCCACGCCGTGGCCCAGGCGCGCAGCGTGGCCGCAATAGACAAAATGGCGGCAGGGACGATAACCGCGACAACCGTGACAACCGTGGTAACGATCCGCGCTTTAACCAAAACCCCAATGCGCCTCAAGGCCCAGCGGGTGATCAAGGGTACAACCCGCGCCCACCGCAGGGTGCACCAGACGGCTACGGTGACGACGATGGTGACGACAATCACAGCCAAGCCGGTGTGAGCCACGAAAGCGGCTTTGCACGGCCCAATAACCGCGGACGTGGCAACCGTGGCCCAGCCCCGTATGGCGCACCTGGCGGTGCCCCCTATGGCAACAATAACGGCAACAATAACGGCAACAATAACGGCAACAATAACAACATGGGCGGTGGCCGTGGACGCGGCGGCCCCAAAGGCCAAGGCCGTAGCAACAACGGCGCAGGTGGTGGCGGTGCAGGCGGGCAGGGCGGCCAGCCCGACCCTATGCGCACGTCGCTAGGCTACATCGGTGCCGACAGCCTACAACGCCAGCGCCAAGCAGGCCCCGGGCCTGGCGGCCGCAGCAACGGCCCACGCGGAGGCCGAGGCAACAGCCGGGGTGGTACTGGTGGCGGTGGCTATGGTGGCGGACGACGCGGCTAATAGCTGCTATTAATTCAATAGCTGCTTGAGCAATGAATACTTGGACTACAGCATATTTCGCTGGTAGATCTGCCCTTGATTGCCCTCCTAAGCCAGGGGCCTACATGTCAAGCACAGCCTGAGCTTGACATGGGGAAAGTTGGTAGTTTGATTACAGCCAACGTGCCGCTGCCTGCATTAAAGAAGACTGGGGCTGGCTGCTGACCAAGGTCAACTTACCTGCAGT
>JANOSN010000854.1:0-1737 GCA_031415895.1 Polaromonas sp.
CCGCTGGACCAAAGAGTTCAATGATGGCAAAGGCAACTATGGTCTGCGTACCGCCTTTTTCTTAAAAGGTAAGGTCAAGGGCGACATGCTGCTCACGGCAGCATTTGACTCTGACAAAGAAACCAATGCACGCTTGCTGCGTGACATTGATCCTAACCGCTTCTACCCAGTGTACGGCGACTCGTCTATTAATGGGTTTGATGCCAAGAGCCGCGAGCGTCTGTATATTCGCCTGGACTCTGGTAGAAGCTATGCGTTGTATGGCGACTTCTCAACCGGTGACGGCTTTAGCCAGCTAACGGGTGGTGGCGCTGTAGCAGGTGTAAAAAGCCGCAATCTGGGTGCGTACAACCGCAGTGCTACAGGTTTGCGTGGTCACTTTGAACAGCCTAACTATTTTGTAAACGGGTTTTTAGTTGATGACAACCAAAAGCAGCTGATTGAAGAATACCGTGGCAACGGCACGTCAGGCCCCTACAGTGTTGCCAACAACAGCGCGATTGAAAACTCTGAAAAAGTTGAGCTGATTACCCGCGACAAGAATGCTTTGAGCGTAGTGAAAACTGTGCAAATTTTGCAGCGCTCGGTAGACTACGCATTCGAGCCATTTTCTGGCCGCATTTTATTTAAGAGCCCTATTCCTAGTATTGATGTGAACGGTGACCCTGTCAGCATTCGCATTACCTACGAGGTTGAGCAAGGTGGCAAGAAGTTTCTGACCTACGGCTTAGGTGGACAGGTCAAAATTGGCGAGAGCTTTGAGGTGGGGGGTAGTTACGTGGAAGATAAAAATCCTACGTCACCATACCGCTTAAGCAGTATCAATGCAGGTGTGCGTCTTGGTAAGTCTGGCTCCATCGTGCTCGAAGTCGCCAACTCATCGTCAACGGCTTACTCTTTGGGTACAGGCTCAACGGCCACCAGCACGCTGACACCGTCAGGCGCGGCGGGCGAGGCGCGCAATGACCGCAAAGGTAATGCAGTTCGCTTGGAGGGTAACTACAACGAAGGCAGCTTGGATGCCCGTGGTTGGTTTATGCGCGCAGAGCGCGACTTCTACAATCCGGCAGCTAGTATTAGCGAAGGTAAAGAAGAGCTAGGCCTATCTGTTAAGTACAAACTGTCAACAACATTATCAGTGTATGGCACTGCCCAACGCAACGAGGATACGATTCCAGCCAATAAACCCGGGCGTGATGCTTATGCACTAGGCCTGAACTGGAAAGCTACAGATCGATTGACCTTGGATGGTTCTCTGCGGCGCACGCAAGAAGATGCAGGCTACGCAGGTACCTCCGCTATCACAAGCAATAGCGGCGCGGGTGGCGGCTTCTATGGCCTGGGTACAGACGTGGTCAACCCGACAACGGGCACGTCAGTATTAGGCAGTGGATTAAACCCAGTTGTAGCTGGCGGTGGTTTGAACCCTAAAGACGTTAGTGCATCGACGATTCGTTTGGCTGCTGATTACCGCGCAACAGATCGTTGGTCTGTGAATGGCGAAGTGGAGGCTGGTAGCAGCGACCAATGGCGCTATGGCTTAGGAACTGCTTATCAGCTCAGCGAGCGCAGCAAGTTGTATGGTCGCTTTGAGCGCCGTACGGGTCTGACGTCTGATGCTTCATTGAACAGCGCCGACCGCAGCAACAGTTTTGTGGCTGGCATTGACAACACCTTTGCCTCTGGCCCCACGGTGTACAGCGAGTTTCGCATGCGTGACTCGATCAGCAGCGACAC
>JANOSN010000855.1:0-2346 GCA_031415895.1 Polaromonas sp.
GACTTCTACTGTAGTGGCATGGACAACACCCACCATTGCCTTTAAAGGCGTACAAAGCACTTTTGAGCTGGCTAACTATATTCAAACTGGTCGCTACAGCTTGCCCGTGGGAACTGGGACCAATTTGCTGGCAGAAGAAGCCTCTGCAGTGACCTACAACAAAGACACAGATACCTTGTTTGTTTTAGGAGATGGCGGCACCTCTATTACCCAAGTTACTAAGAGGGGCGTGTTAGTAGATTCGATGACTCTGGCCCAAGATGCTACCAAACCGCAAGGAACATACTTTTATGACCCGGAGGGGCTGACCTATATTGGTGGTGGTAAATTTGTTCTCGTTGAAGAGCGCTATAGACAGCTTAATGAATTTACCTATGTACCCAACACTACTTTGCCATCCAATACCATAACAGCGGCAGGCGTGCGCACGATGAAGCTGGGAACAACTATTGGCAATATCGGTATTGAGGGAATTTCTTACGACCCATCAACAGGCGGTTTTATAGCTGTCAAAGAGTCTGGCCCTGTAGGTGTGTTTCAAACCTCAGTCGATTTTGCACTGGGTACAGCGTCCAACGGTTCAGCGACCATGGTGGATTCAATCAACTTGTTTGACCCTGTCAAAACAGGCTTGGCTGCGCACAACGATGTCTTTGCGCTGTCCAATATTTTGCCCAACACGGCACTTGATTACAGCCACTTGATGATCTTGAGTGCACCGGCTGGCAAGATTGTGAAAATGGATCGCACTGGCAAACTGCTGGGCACGTTGGTAGTAGGCAGTGCCGCGCAGAACGAGGGCATGACCATGGATGCAGCTGGCAACATTTATGTAGTCAGCGAAGTGGGCGGTGGTGCCGGTCGCCCAGAACTGCTGGTGTTTTCACCAAGTATCAATAAAACCGCTGTGGCAATAGGCAGCAACCTGTATCTAACTTTTAACCAACCGTTAGCAGCTGGTGCAGGTAGTGTGGTGTTAAGTAACGGCGCAGGCGACACGCGCACCATAGCTGTAAACGACACTACACAAATTAAATTGATCAGCAACACGTTGGTGATTGACCCTGCAACTGACCTAGTTCCAGGTACCACCTACAACATAAGTTACCCAGCAGGCCTGCTCAAAGACACATCGGGCAATAATGCACCGGCATTGTCCAACTCAGCGATAACTAGTTTTACTACAGCCGGTGTGATCGACACCACTGCGCCCACACTGCTTGCGACTTCACCACTGAACAATGTTGCAGGTGTTACCAGTAGTCGTATTTTGCTCAATTTCAGCGAGCCTGTAGTTGCCGGCCTAGGCAGCATAGTCATCAGCAATGGCACAGACACCCGCACAATTAATGTGACTGACACAGCACAGGTAACTTTCAGTGGAAGTACAGCTAACATCAACCCCAACGCTGACTTTTTAAGAGGCTCTACTTATAACGTGCAGCTAGCCAGCGGCGTGATCAAAGATAGCTCTGGCAATCCATTCGCAGGTATATTGAACGCGACAACACTTAGCTTTAATACCGCAGCGCCTGTTGTCATTGCGCCTACTGCGCCTAAGTTATTGATTACCGAGGTTAACTCTAACGCTGCTGGTGGTGACTTCTTTGAACTTTACAACTACGGTACAACCACCTTAGATTTAGCCGGCTGGAAGTGGGATGATGATTCGGCATCTTTTACAGATGTGGGCAATGCCAGCTTTGGCAGCGTGAGCATAGCCACTGGCCAGCGTATCGTGGTGATTAACGCAACCAGCACCAGCGCATTTATAACTGCATGGAGCATTCCCAGCACGGTTACTGTCGTGGCAACTGGTGGGCCAGGATTAGGTGGTGGAGACGCAGTGGTTATTTTTGACGCGGCGGGCAAGGTGGTGACTTCGTTTAACTACAAAAGCGGTACGGTAACCATAACAGCCTCTGACGGTAGTGTGATCTCACCTGCGGCCCCGTCGGTGGGTGTCACAGCGGTATACCCTAACCATGCTGGTTTAGCCTTCGGCGGTACGGCTATTACTTCAGCAGTGTGGGACGGTGTGTCGACCTCAGCGCCTACCTACAAGGCGGCTGTCGTTGGCGTGCTCAATGGCTATGCACAGCCTGCGGCTCCCACTGCGATTGGCTCCCCCGGGCAATAGCAATGCGCAGATAGCTACTGATTTTGAAACCCTTACACCCGTTTAATTTGTAAAAATTGAACGTTAAGCGTGTAAGGAGTTTCAGGTTTTTACCGCGCCACTGGCCAACGCTGCTGCTTGCACCGCTGCGGCCCGTGCAGCTTTAACTTCAACTTCTATGCGCTCTGAATAGCGATCAGTCAGCATGTCGGTGTGCCCACGCAGCA
>JANOSN010000856.1:0-5451 GCA_031415895.1 Polaromonas sp.
TAAGCTCGGACACCAAAGGCAGCCAATGGCCCGAGTCAGCTGTTAGCCGTGCAATGTGCGCGTAGACCATTTCGTCGCCATTGCGCGGGATAAAGTGACCGCCCAAACCGCTGGCATACACGCACACCGCAAACGCCAATAACAGCCAATAGCCTAGGTGGTTACGCTGCCAAACAGGTGACCCACTGCTCTGGGCGGTGTGCTGCAAAGACTGTGGTCGCTTCGCATTCATTTTTTCTTTTGGCGAAAAGTCCACCAATCGTTGGCAAAAAAGTTACTCACACTGGCAATCACAATAGCGCTGATGTTGGCGGCTAAATAATGCCAGCCTACAGGGCCGGACAACCACAAAGTTAAAGCATATTGAATCGCCATGCCCAGCCACGATGCCAACGCAGCTTTGATAGCGCCTGAGCCTATTAAGTATGTGCAGCAGTTTGGCCAGTACGCCCTAGCCTCGTGGCTGGGCATGGCGATTCAATATGCGCTAACTTTGTGGCTGTCTGGCCCTGTAGGCTGGCATTATTTAGCCGCCAACATCAGCGCTATTGTGATTGCCAGTGTGAGCAACTTTTTTTCCAACGATTGGTGGACTTTTCGCCAAAAGAAAAAATGAACGCGAAGCGACCACCGTCTTGGCAGCGCAACCATCTAGGCTATTGGCTGTTATTGGCGTTTGCGGTGTGCGTGTATGCCAGCGGTTTGGGCGGTCACTTTATCCCGCGCAACGGCGACGAAATGGTCTACGCGCACATTGCACGGCTAACAGCTGACTCGGGCCATTGGCTGCCTTTGGTGTCCGAGCTTAATGAAATGCGCAACACCAAGCCGCCAGTGCTGTTTTGGCAAGCACTGATAGCGGGCGACTGGGGCGCGCACTGGACGCTGTGGGCTCTGCGTTTACCTAGTTTGCTTTATACCTTGTGCGTAACAGCAGGCATTGTGTACTTGGTCAAGCAGCTTGGCCAAAGCCTACGTTTAGGTTTGTTGGCAGGCGTTATTTATCTCGCATTTTTTTGCACCTTTCGCTACGGTCGCCCCTACCTTACCAGCGCGGCAGAAACGTTTTGGTTTAACTTGCCCATCATGGTTTTGCTATTGCGCCATGCGCGCATGGGTGCTCACTACAACGTGTTCAGTTGGGTTTTAGTTCCCGCGTTTGCCGTGTCGTTGGCTATGGGTTTGCTATACAAATCGTTTGCCTTGATAGCGCCTGCAGGTGCTTGCCTTGCATGGGTGGCTTGGTGTTTAAGCCAACCACAAAAACTGTCTGGCTATGCAGCACTGGCAGCCAAAGTGGGCATTAGCTGCGCACTGGCTTTAGGCATTTTTGCGCTGTGGTTTGTGATCGACCCCGACCCACAGGCCGTGTGGAAAGAATTTGTCGTGGGCGAGAATGCAGGCAAGATGAGCCATAACCAAGGCTACTGGCGCACTGCGCTGTGGGGTGGCTCTAGCATGTGGGTGCAGCTGCTGGGCTATGCGCAAAACGCGGGCTTGTTGGCTTTTACTGTGGTGGGGGCGATGGTGTTGGGTGTTAGCAGTGCTTGGCACCTAGCGCGCAGTGCTGGTCACTCGGCGCGCAGTGCTGGTCACTCGGTGCGCAGTGCTAGTCATTCAGTGCGCAAGGCACCAGTCAACAGCGTGCATAACAAGGTTGCTGCAACATCATCAACATGGCCGATAGCCCAGCCCGTGCTGTGGACCATGTTGGGTTGCTTAGCAGTGTGGTTGATTATTTTCACCGTGCCCAGCCAGCGCTCAGCCCGCTACCTTATCCCTGCCATGCCGTGGTTGGCGATTGTTTTGGCGCTGCTGTGGCAACGCTTGCATGCGCTGTGGTTTGCAGCCAGCTTGGTGTTAGTAGCGCTGGGCCTTGTATTGCTAAGTGCAATAGGTTGGGCGCAGTACCAGCTAGGTATGGCCAGCATGCAACACTTGCTGGTGCTAGGTGCCAGCTTAGCGTTAACCTTGGCTGCACTCATCGCCAGTTTTCGCGCAACCTATGTGCGCGGCGCACTGTTGGTAGCCACCTTTGCTGCGCTGGCCAGTTTTAACGCCGTGGTAGCACCGTTAGACAGCTCAGCCACAGCGTTGACCACTGCACACGGCGCGCAGTGGCGCGGCAAGAACATTGCAGTGCCTGAGGGTTTTAACGGCCAATTTGAACGCTACCAATTCATTTTGCCTGGCAACCGCTTCAGCACCTATGACAGCGCGATGCCTTTAGATGCGGTATTACCCAAATTTGATGCCGTCATGTGGGTGGGCGCGCAGCCGCCAGCCTGCGCGGCGCAAAAAACCTGCACCATCCTAGCCAGCCGCTGGGACGTGCGCACGCGCCATACCAGCGGTGAGATTACCTTGCGCAATGTGTTAAACCCACAAGAGTGGTTGTTTCGGCGTGAGTGGATGGTCAGCCGCTTGAACTGACGGCGTAGTTTAGCAGTGTATTTTTTGCACGGCGATGCGCCAAGACATCACGCATCAGCTTAAAGTGCAAACCAGCCCATAGCAAAGGGTCCGACAACGCATCCCATACATTACCACTGGGCAAGCGCGTGATGGCAAACATTAGCAGCACAGTGGCCAGCAAAACCACTGGCAAACCTGGGTGCCATAGCGCCAATGCTACCAACACCAAAGCCAGCGCTACCAAAGCCGCTGGGTTAAAACCTACCGCATACACCGAGCGCGGCCACAACGCCAAAGTATCTAGCATCAGCACCCAACCCAGCACAATACCCAACAAACACAGCCCCGTGACCTGCGTGCTGCGCGCAACCCACGGGCCATGTTGACCAGTAGCTGGAAACATCTGCACCCACAGCCCATACCCCGCCACCAAACCCAGCACTAAGCTGGGCGACTGAAACGACAGGCCCAACCAGTACGTAGGTGATGCCGCGCCAGGCCACCACGATAACACCATCACCGCCAGTACCAGCGCCCAGCGCCCAGCGCCCAGCAGCCTGGGCCGCAGGCGTAGCACAACCGACATTGCACACCAAGCCAGCACCAAGCCCCACAGCGTTGACATACCCATCTGCGTTAACCAAGGCGCAGGCAAACTAGGCGCTGCAGACCACCATGCTGTTAATGAAGTCATCATGGCTTAGCCCCAACTGCCTGCGCATTATTACCAGACTGAACGCTGTACCTTTGCCACGCAATCTCGCGGCGCATATCGGTGTAACTCAGCCATAAATACTGCCCGTCCCAGGCCAGCGCAGGATACGAAAACTCGTCTGATTCTTTCGCACCATTTTCTACAGACATTACGCTGCGCCACGTGCTGCCGTCTGTTGACGCACTCAAGTCCATATCGCGCCGCGTTTGGATCGACTTGTTATGCGCCATGACAAACTGGCCCGTAGGAAGGCGCAGCGCAGCTACCGAACTGCCCGTATTGTCAATCGGCAGCGACGACATATCGCGCCACGTAGCCCCTGCATCGTCAGTGGCCACCACGGCCACTTTGCGCTTTGGGCTGTGGTCGCGCATCCAGCCTACCCATTGCGTTGCAGTGATGGGCACGATGGTGGGCTGCAAAATGTCAGTGCGGGCAGACATACGCACCATGCCCAGCCACTGGCCTTGCGCGCCAAAACGCAACACCACAGGGTACTTCAGCCCCAGTTCAAAATACACTGGCAGCGCCATACCACCATCTGCCAGCGGCATGGGCGCAGCACGTACCAAGTGGCTGGTGTTAAACAGCCACGACAATGGCAACATGCGCACAGGGCGAAACTGCAACTTGCTTAATGCGTCAGCCGTGTTGGCCACCGCATCGCTGTCTTGGCGCAAGTGCACAATGCGCCCCGCTGCCCAGCCGCCCAAACCTGTAGCCACGGCAAACACATGCACGCGGCCATCCGCGTCCAGCCAAGCCACTGGGTTACCCAAGCGCCGCACGCCGTAGCCTAACTGTTGGCCCAGTACAAAACGATTCACCACAAAACGCGACGGCACCCACGCCTGGGAGGCACGGTCAAACCATGAAAATGCAATTTGCACATCGGGCGCACTCTCACGCTGGCCAGCAAACCAAAACGCCAATACCTGCGCCGCCCCGCCAGGCGGCATCACCACCAAGCTGCTAGCGTGCGCTGCAGGCGTGTTCGCAGGCATAGGAATTTTGCCTTTGGCCTGCAAGGTCATCGCCGGAAAAATTACGGGGACTGCCACTTTGCCTGCCAATGCCGCAGACGCGCTGGCCGGCTGCAGCGGTGCACTATCCCAGCGCTGCACGCCATCCATACCAATGGCTGCAACACACAGCGCGCAGCACCACAACCAAAAGCTCTGCGGCTTAGCCATGGTGGGGGTTTATATTAAAGATCATAGGGAAATAGTAACTTAGCTTTGGCCTACTTTTGTTAGGTAATACAGAGATAATTGCTACAAAAATAATAGCTGTTTAATCAATAAATACTTGGACTACAGCACTATTTAGCAGAAAAAACTACTACGAACGAATCTGCCCTTCGCCATACACCACATACTTCAGCGAGGTCAGCCCCTCAATACCCACAGGCCCGCGTGCGTGAAATTTGTCAGTGCTGATGCCGATTTCAGCACCTAAACCAAACTCAAAACCGTCCGCAAAACGCGGGCTGGCGTTCACCATCACACTGGCAGAGTCCACTTCGCGCAAAAAGCGCTGTGCATGGATATGGTTGGTGGTGATGATGGCATCAGTGTGGTGCGATGAGTAATGGTTGATGTGTGCAATGGCTGCGTCCAAACCATCCACCACCTTGATGCTGATGATCGGCGCAAGGTATTCTTCAAACCAATCTTGCTCAGTAGCAGGAATAATTTTTGCTATAGATATAATAGCTAATTGAGCAGATAATACTTGGACTGCAGCCTGATCACAGCGCATTTCTACGCCTTTATCTGCATAGATTTTGGCAATCAATGGCAAAAATTCTGCGGCCACGTCTTTAGCCACTAACAAACTTTCAATGGCATTGCACGGGCTGTATTTTTGCGTCTTTGCGTTGTCGGCCACCTTCACTGCCATCGCCATGTCGCAAGATGCGTCCACATACACGTGGCAGTTACCGTCTAGGTGTTTGATGACGGGCACCTTGGCATCGCGGCTGATGCGCTCGATCAGTCCTTTGCCGCCACGCGGAATAATCACGTCCACATACTGCGGCATGGTGATCAATTGGCCTACGGCTTCGCGGTCGGTGGTGGGCACCAATTGCACCGCGTCTTCGGGCAAGCCTGTCTCGCGCAGGGCTTGGCGCACCAGCGCTGCCAAGGCGCGGTTCGAATCAATAGCCTCTGAGCCACCGCGCAAAATGCAGGCGTTGCCGCTTTTGATCGACAACGACGCCGCTTCGATGGTCACGTTAGGGCGGCTTTCGTAAATCATGCCAAACACGCCGATAGGTACGCGCATTTGGCCTACGCGGATACCGCTGGGCTGCTGCT